>JBDNFT010000687.1:0-4103 GCA_041689695.1 Planctomycetaceae bacterium
AAAGGTCATCGACGAACGGCTGCGACTGCAGCAGATTCTTGTCCCTAACATGACCCATCCGGAAGCTCCCATCGGTGGCGAAGACGACGCTCGGGAGATGACCGTCTGGGGCACGAAGCCAAAGTTCGACTTCAAGCCCAAAGACCACGTCGAAATCGCCGCACACCTGGATCTGATCGATTTCGAAGCCGGAGCTCGCGTGGCTGGTTCAGGATTTTACTTCCTGAAAAATGACGCCGTCATGCTTGAAATGGCGCTCGTTCAGTTTGCTCTGACGAAACTTCGCAGCAAAGGCTTCACTCTGTTTACGACGCCGGACCTGGCACGCGATTCAGTTCTGGAAGGCATCGGATTCAATCCGCGCGGAAACGAAACGCAGATTTATTCCGTGGCCAACAGCGACTTGAGCCTTGTGGCAACTGCTGAAATTACGCTTGGCGGAATTCAAAAGGATCAGACCCTTGATGTCGCCAGTTTGCCGTTGAAGTATGCAGGCTTGTCGCACTGCTTCCGTACCGAAGCCGGTGCCGCTGGACGCGCCGGACGCGGCATCTATCGCGTGCATCAGTTCACAAAAGTCGAAATGTTCGGCTACACCGGACCGGATCTGGCAGATTCTGATACGTTGCATAAAGAAATCCTCGCGATCGAAGAAGAAGTCTTCCAGGGACTCGGTATTCCTTATCGAGTCATCGACACTGCTTCCGGTGATCTTGGTGGACCGGCCTATCGCAAATTCGACATCGAAGCGTGGATGCCCGGTCGCGGCGACGGCGGCGAATACGGCGAAGTCACCAGTGCCTCCAACTGCACCGATTATCAAGCTCGCCGCTTAAATATTCGTTGCAAGAGCCCAGATAAAAAGGGCACGCAATTTGTGCAGACCCTCAACGGCACAGCGATTTCATGTGCTCGAGCGATCATTGCGGTGCTTGAAAACTATCAACAAGCAGATGGCAGCGTCGTCGTGCCGGAAGTGCTGCGACCGTGGGTTGGCAAGGATGTGATTACAAAGGCGTGACCTGCGGTCCTGAATCGTTCCGAAGGATCTATTGAGATGTCACAAATACAACGCACTCCGCTGCTGCTTGAAATCACGCTGCGCAACCTCCTGTCCTTCGGCCCCGATACGCCACCGCTGAAGCTTACAAACCTGAATGTGTTGGTCGGCCCGAATGGATCGGGTAAATCCAACCTGATTGCCGGCATTGCGTTGCTCCGCAGTATGACCGGCGAATGGCGTGATGTGCTTGCAAAAGGGGGTGGCAGCAGGGAATGGATATGGAAGGGGAAGCCAGATGACTCAGCTGAGATTTCCGCCACGATCGGCGGAATAGTCGTCATGCCATCTGACGATTCGACGACTCTGGTTCACGCAATAAAACTTGGCCCAAGATTTGACCTAAACCGCCTGGAGATTCAGGCGGAAAACGTATCAGTTTGCTCAGTCGAAGGCTCACTAAGTTTTCGGTATCGCAACGATCTTGGTATCACAGCGGTGATGTACCGCGCGGATGGAACGCTACAGGATGTCAGCAGGAATATTGATGCAAACGCGTCAATTCTGGCTCAGTGGCGAGACCCAATGAATGCGCCAGAGATCACGCTGCTCGAAAAGGTGTACAAGCAGATTCAGCTTTACCGCGAATGGACGTTCGGTCGTCATTCTGTTTGCCGTCAACCACAACGAGCCGATGAGCGCAGTGATCGCCTCGCCGAAGACTTTTCGAACCTCGGCATGTTTTTAAATCGCCTCCGACGGAACCCGAAAGCGAAAGCGGCTGTACTCGACGGTTTGCGGGATCTATACGAAGGACTGACGGACTTCGACGTCATTGTCGAAGGTGGCACTGTGCAGGTATTCTTCACTGAGGGCGAGTTCGCGATTCCAGCGACGCGACTTTCAGACGGAACGATTCGGTACTTGTGTTTACTCGCCATTCTCTGTGACCCTGAACCGCCGCCGTTGATTTGTATTGAAGAGCCAGAACTTGGGATGCACCCGGATCTCATTCCCCGGATTGCTGATCTTCTCGTCGATGCTTCAACGAGAACGCAATTGATCGTCACAACGCACTCAGACATTCTGGTCGATGCACTCACCGAAACGCCGGAATGCATTATCATCTGCGAAAAGCACAATGGGCAAACAGAGATGACTCGCCTGAACGCGGACGACTTAAAGGTCTGGCTGGAAAACTACACGCTTGGAACCCTGTGGATCAAAGGACAACTTGGAGGCAAGCGATGCTGAAGCCGCGAGTATCAGCGTGCATCTACATCGAAGGTGGTGCGCGTGGTGCAGACTCCAAGCACGTCAACATTCGCTGCGCCGAGGCGTTCCGCAAACTACTTGACCGAATGGGATTCGCAGGCCGCCAGCCAAAGCTCGTCGCGAGTGGCGGTCGCGACGCTGTCTTCAGCGATTTTCGCATCGCTCACAAAGCAGCTAAAGCAGATTTCATCGCCATGTGGATCGACAGCGAAGAGCCGATTAGCGACATAAATGCTGCCTGGGCTCACCTGGAGAATGTTACGACTGTGACGAATTGGGATCGCCCTGACGGCGCGTTGGATGAGCAGGTGCTGTTCATGACAACCTGCATGGAGACCTGGATTCTTGCTGACCGTGAAACAATTCGGGAACACTTCCGACAGGGATTCAACGAGAATCAGTTGCCAGCCATAAACGCAATCGAAGGGAGATTACGTGACAACGTTCAGGCTAGGCTGGTGAACGCGACGAAGAATTGCCAGAACGCTTATGAGAAGGGCAAACGGTCGTACGCGATCGTCGGCAAGCTCAACCCGGACGTTCTCCAACAGCTTTCAAGTTTTGCCCGCGTCGCGCGAATTCTCAATGAACGGCTGCCGCAATGAATCACAGACAGCTAAAGGAATCAGAATATTCACGAAACGACTCACTGCTTCTTGCCATCGAATCCTCCTGCGACGAAACCGCAGCGGCGGTCGTGCGCGAGGACGGGAAGGTGCTTTCCAGCATCATTGCATCGCAGCATGAACTGCATATCGAATGGGGCGGCGTGGTTCCGGAGATTGCATCACGAGCTCATGTGCGTCGGATTCTGCCGGTGATTAAAGCGGCATTGCGGGATGCGAATTGTACGCCGCAGGACTTGCATGCAGTTGCTGTCACGACGGAACCGGGACTTGTGGGATCGTTGCTGGTGGGGCTCACTGCAGCCAAGACGATAGCCATGAATCTGCAGATTCCGTTGATCACGGTCAATCATGTCGAAGCCCACATTTATGCCTGCGGAATGGAACAGTCAGAATCGATCTATCCGTGCGCGGGATTTGTTGTCAGCGGCGGTCACACAAATCTGTATGATTGCCGTTCTGCTGTCGAATCAAAACTCATCGGCAGCACGATTGATGATGCTGCGGGCGAAGCGTTTGACAAAGTCGCGAGAATTCTTGATCTGCCCTATCCCGGTGGGCCATCGATCCAAAAGGCCGCTTTGACCGGAAAACCACGGCGATACAAAATGCCGCGTCCGATGTTGCACAGTGGCAAGCTGGATTTCAGTTTCAGCGGATTAAAAACTGCCGTGCTGTATGCCGCTCGAGGAGTTCCCGGGCCAGATCAGTTGAAGGAAACTCCAGCAGACCGAGTTGCGGACCTTGCGGCGGGATTTCAGGAAGCGGCCGTGGAAGTGCTCGTCGAGAAAAGCCGCATGGCCGTGCAACAACTTGGCTATAAACGACTTTGCGTCGGTGGCGGAGTAGCAGCGAATCAGATGTTTCGAGATGAACTTCACCGCATGGCCAAGCGCGAGCGGATCGAAGTGCTGATCGCTCCGATGGAACTCTGCACAGACAACGCCGCGATGGCCTCCATCGCGTGGGATCTGTTGCGATCCGGCCGTGTCGCAGACCTCAACGCGGACGTGCTGCCGGGTCTGGTGCGACATGATTTTCGGAATAGGCAGAATTTGTAGGGTGTGCAGCGGAACTAAAGCCATCGAAGTGGGTTGAGGCGAAGATTTCAACGCAAAGGCGCAGAGACGCAAAGATTCAGCAGGCTAATCGAGCTACGCTGGCGACCTAGGCTTTGCACCTTTGCACCTTTGCACCTTTGC
>JBDNFT010000688.1:0-7073 GCA_041689695.1 Planctomycetaceae bacterium
ACTTCAGATTCTTGGACTGTGCAGCGCGCTCGCAGTGACTACGAATCTGAACACGTCGCTGGTGATGGCGGTCGCGGTGACGCTGGTGACAGCCTGTTCCGGTGCGGCCGTCGCGTTTATTCGCAAGCAAATTCCCAGCAGTATCCGTATCATCGTCCAAATGACGGTCATCGCCTCCATGGTGATTGTGGTGGATCAGTTTCTTCAGGCGTACGCATTCTCGCTGAGTCAGAAGCTGTCCGTTTTTGTCGGCCTGATAATTACAAATTGCATCGTAATGGGGCGAGCAGAAGCGTTCGCGATGAAGAATGGTCCATGGTTGAGTTTTGTCGATGGCCTTGGAAATGGTCTTGGATACGGCGTTGTTCTGGTCATCATTGGCTTTGTTCGAGAGCTGTTGGGATCCGGAAAGGTCTTTGGGATGACCGTCCTGAAGACCGTTACGGACGGCGGCTGGTATGTGCCCAATGGTCTGATGCTGATTTCGCCGAGCGCATTTTTTCTGATTGGTTTGTTGGTATGGCTGAATCGTACGATCCGACCGAGCCAGATCGAGAAGGAGTAGTTTCATGATGAGCCACTATTTGAGTTTGTTTGTCAAAGCGATCTTCCCGGAGAATCTGGCTCTGGCGTTCTTCCTGGGGATGTGTACTTTTCTGGCCGTGTCAAAAAACGTCAAGACCGCTTTCGGCCTTGGGATTGCGGTGACGTTGATTCAAGCGATCACAGTGCCAGTGAACAACCTGATCTTTCAATACTTGTTGCAGCCCGGTGCATTGTCATGGACGGGCAGCAAAAGTCTGACGGAACAGGATCTCATGTTTGTGGGTTTGATTTGCTACATCGGCGTAATCGCGGCGATGGTGCAGATCCTCGAAATGGCGCTGGATAAGTATTTTCCTGCGTTGTATTCAGCGTTGGGAATTTTCCTGCCACTCATCACTGTGAACTGTGCGATTCTGGGTGGCACCTTGTTGATGGTCGAGCGAAATCTGAATTTCCCGGAAAGCGTTGTCTTCGGTGTCGGTTCCGGTTTCGGCTGGGCGATGGCCATTGTTGTGCTGGCCGGGATTCGGGAAAAGCTGAAGTACAGCGATATACCGCCCGGCCTGCGTGGATTGGGGATTACGTTCATTTCCGTGGGCCTGATGGCGTTGGCGTTTCAATCCTTTTCCGGGATAAAACTCTGAGCACAGCGGGGCTCCCGTTCGGCTCGGTCTTTTCCTCCCCCCTGACACTTCTTCAACTGGTTTCACGAAGATGCTGGAAGTCTTTTTCGGTGTAGCGATGTTCACAGGAATCATCGTTGCGCTGGTTAGCTTAATTGTTGTCGCTCGCAAGCAACTGGTCACCGGTGGCGATGTATCAATTCTGATCAATCATCAGAAGAAGATCACTGTTCCTGCAGGTGGCAAGCTGCTGAATGCGCTCGCAGCGGAAGGCATCTTCGTGTCGTCCGCCTGTGGCGGCGGTGGTACGTGCGCGCAGTGCAAAGTCAAAGTCATGTCCGGCGGCGGTGAAATTCTTGCCACAGAAAAGGGTCATATCAACAAGGCTCAGGAACGTGAAGGTTGTCGATTGTCGTGTCAGGTTGCCGTGAAGCAGGACATGCAGATTGAAGTACCTGAAGAAGCGCTCGAAACGAAAAAGTGGCGATGCAGGGTTCGTTCAAATCGCAACGTTGCGACATTCATTAAGGAACTGGTTCTTGAATTGCCGGAAGGTGAGGAGGTTGGTTTCAAGGCGGGTGGTTATATTCAGATCGAATGTCCTCCGCATCAATTGAAATACTCAACATTCGACATTGAAGAAGACTTCCAGGGTGATTGGAACAAGTTTGATCTGTGGTCGATTGAATCGGTCGTCACCGAGCCTGTGATTCGCGCGTATTCGATGGCCAATTATCCGGGCGAGCAGGGCATCATTATGCTCAACGTTCGTGTGGCGAGTCCTCCACCGCGCAGCCCGAAAGGTACGCCTGCGGGAAAGATGTCGTCGTTTATTTTCAATCTGAAGCCGGGCGACGAAGTGACGATTTCCGGTCCTTACGGCGAGTTCTTCATCAAGGAAACGCCTGCGGAAAAAATCTATATCGGCGGCGGAGCGGGCATGGCTCCTTTGCGATCGCACATCTTTGAACTCTTCAAGAATATGGATACCGACTGCAAGGTATCATACTGGTACGGCGGTCGCAGTTGTCGGGAGCTGTTTTATATTGATGAGTTCGAAGAGCTGGAGAAAAAGTTCCCGAATTTCAAACTGAACATCGCATTGTCCGAGCCACAGCCGGAGGACAATTGGACTGGAATGAGGGGCTTTATTCATCAGGTTTTGCTGAATGAATATCTGTTGAAGCATCCCGCTCCTGAGGATTGCGAATACTATGTCTGCGGCCCGCCGATGATGCTGTCGGCCGTGCGAAAGATGCTGTCGGACCTCGGAGTCGAACCGGAAAACGTGGCGTACGACGACTTCGGCGGGTAAGTGATTCGGTGTTTGTTCTGACAAAGTAGACGTCACTCTCCGAGTGACGCGGGCTGCTGAAAAGTACGGCAGGCTTTCCAGCCTGACATGACGAAGAACAAGTCAGCCTGGAAAGCCTGACGTACTTTATTTCAATACTGTTCCATTGCGATTCAGTCCCGGAGGCCGCCCGATTTCTTACATGAGTTTTTTTCATTCATTGTCGCTCGCCTTTTATGTCAATGCGATTTGTATTTCTAATCGTCCTGTCATTCATCGTCCTGTCACTAAAAAACCGGGTGTCAATTTCAACGGCGGCTGCCTGATCAACGAACCGCGCGAATCCGATGTGCGGGTTCTGTGTTGTCTCCGGAAACTTCTATTGACAGGACGATTAGGGTCAGGACGATGAATCGCAGGATTGAAAATGAATAATCGTATTTCAATTTTCCCGACGATTTTGATGACGTTGTTCATCGTGGGGCCAACGCTCGGTGCTGAATCGCTGAAGTTCGACGGACAGACGATGGGGACGTATTATTCGATCGCGATCGATGGTGCCGTTGAGGCTGCTCGCGATGAGATTCAGACAGACATTGATGAATGTCTCGCAGACGTGAATCGCCAGATGTCGACGTGGGATCCAGAATCAGAAATCTCGAAATTTAACCAGTCCGAGAGTCTCGACTGGTGCTCTGTCAGCCCCGAGTTTGCGATGGTCGTTGCGGAATCCATTCGCATTCACGAGCTTACAAACGGCGCGTTTGATCCGACTGTCGCACCATTGATTGACTTGTGGGGATTTGGTGCGAAGCGACCGAAGGCTTTTCCATCGCAGGAAGCGATTGATGCCGCTCTTGTAGGAGTCGGGATGGAGTTCATCGAAGCGCAACGGGAACCGTCAGCTATCAGACGTACGAAGGCGGGCATCACGCTGAATCTTTCGGCAATTGCCAAAGGTCATGGTGTCGATCGTGTGTCCGAACTATTGACATCGCTCGGATATCCGTCGCATGTCGTGGACATTGGTGGAGAAGATCGAACGGGTGTTGCCAAGTCGAATGGTGACAAGTGGCGACTTGGCGTTGAGTCGCCGTTTGGTGAGATTCAGCGCGTTGTCGAATGCACGGAACAGTCGATTGCTACGTCGGGGGACTATCGAAACTATTTCGAGATCAAAGGAGTTCGATATTCGCACGCGATTGATCCCGCTACAGGTCGCCCAGTGGCAAATCCTCCGGCGTCAGTATCGGTACTCAGTGATTCGTGCATGACAGCCGACGCTCTGGCAACCGGCTTGATGGTCATGGGAACTGAGAAGGGATTTCAATTCGCCGAAGAGCATAACCTGTCTGTTTTGTATCTGGACGTGATCGATGGGAAAAAAATCGTCGAGCATGCGAGTGGCCAGTTTCTTCAGTCTTCTCTCGTGGATGCAACAACATCGCCAGAAAAGTCTGATAAGCCCGTGACTCAGGATGCGGCCGGTGGGCGATGGATTCCATTCGTTGCCGCACTCGCAATTTTTCTGCTGGCTGTTACTGGGATGGCGGTGGGCGTGCTGGCAAAGAATCGAGAATTGCAGGGCAGTTGCGGTGGGCTTTCCTCCATGCCGGGACAGGATGGAAAGTCGATCTGTGAGCTTTGCACGATCCCTAAGGATCAGTGTACGAATCCCGAAATGCTCGAAAAACTGAAGAGAGAAACAGCCAAAGTGAGCGATGTCTGATGCTCAGTATGAGCAATTCTTTACCACCCGCCCAAAGATGTTTGATGTATTGGAGGTTTGGGGATTTTGCGGCCAGGTACTTGTTCGTGAAAGCCAAATCCGCGAAGCCATTCTCAGCGAAGCGACGGTAAAACAAACTCTCTGGTGATTTTCACCGTCTGTGCAAGAATGCAGTGAATGGGAAAAATGCTTTCCATGCGTGCTGCCCTATTTGTTTTAAGGCTTCGCGATCATCATACGGTGTCTAAACTCACTCTGTCGATGCCGCAAGTTTCCACTCTTTCCATCGGCCTTCTTCGATGCCCTTAACTGCTGTTGATAATCTGGAAGCTGAATCGGCCGAGCAGGAATACGTCTGGACGCTGAACTTTGGGCCTCAACACCCTGCGACGCATACAACTTTGCGGCTGGTGCTGACTTTGGATGGTGAGCGAGTTCTGAAAGCCGTGCCTTATGTTGGTTATCTGCATAGTGGTTTCGAGAAGCTTGGCGAACATCTGGATTTCAACCAGTACGTGACGATTGTCGATCGCATGAACTATCTGTCGCCGTTGGCGAACGAGATTTCATGGCATCATGCTGTTGAAAAACTGCTGGACATTGAATTGACGCCTCGCTGCAAGTATTTGCGAACGATTCTTGCTGAACTGATGCGAATGCACGACCATCTGCTGAATGTTGGGACAACGGCACTGGATTTGGGTGGGTTTACGGCGTTTCTGTATTTCTTTCAGCAGCGCGAGCATATTTACGACATCGTTGAAATGGCGTCCGGGCAGCGATTTCACACCAGCTATACTCGAGTGGGCGGTGTACTCTTTGATGTCAACATGGAATGGATCAACAGCGTTCGGAAGTTCATTAAAGAGTTTCCGAAGGTCTACGATGAAGTCGATCGGCTGCTGACGAAGAATCGCATTTTCGTGGATCGCACGAAGGGGATTGGGTATCTCAGCAAGGAAGACGCGATCAATCTCAGTGCCAGTGGACCAGTGGCGCGGGCGAGCGGAGTGGAACGCGATTTGCGCCGCGATGAGCCGTATCTGGCGTATGAAGATCTGGATTTTAACGTCGTCTGTTCTAAGAGCGGCGACTGTTATGCACGGTATTTGGTGCGGATGCAGGAACTGCTGGAGAGTCTGAAGATTATTGAGCAGGCCATCGAAAATATCCCCGGTGGGCCGGTGAATGTTGCGGTCGATAGTGACGTGGTCTTGCCAGCGAAGCCGTCCGTCTATCGCAGTATCGAAGGACTCATTCAGCACTTCGAAGTGATCATGCCGAACAAGGGCTATGCTGTGCCGCGCGAGCAGGTTTACGCGGCGACGGAATCACCTAATGGCGAACTGGGGTTCTTCATTGTCGGCAATGCGGAGACGCGAGCCTACCGGGCGAGGACTCGTCCGCCTTCGTTTCTTCACTTCTCAATGTTTCCGCACTTGATCAAGGATCATCAGCTCAGCGACGTCGTCGCTGTGCTTGGTAGTATTAACATTATTGCGGCGGAGCTTGACCGATAGTCAAATTTCAGGCTGTGACGAGCGTTGCGAAGTCACACTGTTACTTGTTCCGGGGCTGGAGCCCTGGAGCGAGTTTGTAAAAGGTGATTGATGATGAGTGTTCTGAGCGAAGAACTCAAAGAGCAGATACGGGCGAACTTCCCGAAATACCCCAACAAGCGTGCGGTGACTTTGCCTGCGTTGCATCTTGTTCACGATGCGATGCGCGAGGTTTCAACCGGAGCGATCGTTGAGATTGCGGAGTTGCTGGAGCTGCATCCTGCGGAAGTTCACGACACGATGTCGTTCTATAACTTCTTCAAAGATGATACGCATAAGTTGGGGAAGCATCGCATCTGGGTGTGCCGCAGTATTTCGTGTATGTTGCGCGGGGGTGAAGAGGTTCTGGAAGAAGTCTGCAATAAGTTTCACGTTCATCCAGGGCAGACGTCGGCAGATGGCAAGGTGACGCTGGAGTTTGCGGAGTGTCTCGGGGCCTGCGAAGGTGCTCCGTGCATTCTGGTGGATGATGAGTGCCATATGGATATGAATGCAGAGTCGGTGTCAGCGTTGATTGAGAAGTTGTAGATTGTGATGTGGAGTACAGATGAATGATGGATTTCGGGAATCGAGTTTATCTGGAGACTTCATTCATCAGCTATTTGGCAGCCAAAGATAGCACTGATATTTTCGTGGTAACAAGGCAGCGTGAAAGCAGAGATTGGTGGGAGAACAGCCGCAACGAATTCGAAGTCTTTGTTTCAGATGCGGTGCATCGGGAAGCCGCAAGAGGAAACGCAACGTATGCAAAACAGAGACTTGAACTCCTGGATGGACTGGAAATCCTCGATACTACAGATGCTGTCCTCGGCTTGGCACGTGAATTAGTAAGGCGAAAAGCAGTGCCGGAGAACGCTGAAGAAGATGCCGTTCATATTGCTGTCGCTGCTGTTCACAACAGGGACTTCCTGCTCACTTGGAATTTCCGGCATATCAACAATCTCTTTCTTAAACTGAAAATTGCTGAAGTTTGTAAAGACAATGAGTTTCAGTTTCCCCAAATCGGATCTCCCCAGGAATTAAAGCGAGGATTGAAATGATTACCGACCCGGTTATTGATGAACTTCATGCGATTAAAGACCAGCTCTCCCGCGAGGCGAATCATTCCGTGGACGAGTTGGTTCGGCAGATGCGGGAGGAGGCGAAAGCAGCAGGCCGAAAGCATGTGTCATTTGAATCAGAAAAGAGAGTAAATCCGTCGCCTCAAAAGGCAACTGCAGGGAATTGACCAACGGTTTCGTAAACTTGTTTTAGGTGGCCCGTATCGTGGCAAAGTTTGAACCAGTTTTGTTTGCTCGAATCAATAAGCCGGACAGTACGTC
>JBDNFT010000689.1:0-5331 GCA_041689695.1 Planctomycetaceae bacterium
CTTGCGTTCGGAGTCCTTCTTCCATCAAGATACTATTCCGGTTCGAGGGTATCCGTTCGAAGTTCGGCTCATGCGGGCAATGCAGCCTGCCGCAGAGGCCAGCGGCTGCAAGCATCAGTTGATCATCGACATTGATGTCTCGACGACCGTTGCGGTGACTCTGGCGGAACTGGAGTCAACGCTTGAGCAAATCCGTTACATCAAGAACAAAGTGTTTTTTGGCTACATGATAGACGCTGAGCAGCGTTTCAAATAAGTAGGGTGAGTTCATGTCGATCGTGACTTCGGGCATCAGTGATGCGGCAAAAATTCTGGAACAGACGCAACGCGGCATTGAGAAGCGTTGCGATTTTGCGATAACACTTTCACGGCAAGAGGCACTGGATGCTGTTTGGGAAGCATGGCAGGCGACGGAACAGGGTTGGCGAGTCTCCGACGATGAGACTGCTATTACATCCGAAGTTAGAGATGCAGCCGTTCGTTTTGTTGAATCCCTGCCACTTGGCTTTCCTCAGCCAGTCGTGTCTGCCGAACCGGATGGGCACATCAATCTGGAGTGGTATCGAAATCCTCGGCGAGTGATCTCGGTCAGCGTCGGTCCCGCCGATCGACTTCATTGGGCGGCACTTATCGGAAGCGAGTCACCACGCGGCAGCGTTCGATTTATTGACCGCGTGCCGGAATCCATCGTGCGTTACATTGCGCGAGTATTTCAGGGATGATCGATCCTGAGCAGATACCCGACGTTGCAGACTGCAAATATCACAGGGTATCCGGCTGCCAAAGAGGACCAAATGGCCATCGCGACTGAACTGGCCGCTTCGATTGAGGGGAATTGGATTGCACCTCCTCCAAAGGACGGCTGACGAATTAAGCAAACCGGCGGCATCCACCGCGAGGCCAGCGAGGTTGCGCCGGTCAGGAAGTTCGAGGCATGGTACATATGAACCTTGTTGAACAGCACGGTGGAAAACGGGGGACATTCTATAGACTGGCGGTCTCTGCGGAGCTTCCACCCGACCCGGCACCAGTGACGGACGAAGGCCGAATCCTGCAGTTTGTGATAGAACATGGTTCTATTGACGTAAAATTTCGCTTCAATACCTCTCAGCCGTTTTCTCCAACCACTTCTCGCAGCAACCGCATCGTCTCAACCGTAGCGTTTGGCGAGGCAAACGTGCGGATTCTGTTGCTGAGTCTTTGACGCTCGTCTGCACTGCCCAGGAGCTTGCTCAGTGCCGCACCAGTCGTCACATCGGCCTTTCGATGGCGCTCTTCGATCACGATCGCTGCTCCATCTTTTTCCAACAGACGTGCGTTACACATTTGATGATCGTTCGCCGATGTGCTGAGCGGCAGAAGAATCGACGGAAGCCCGGCACAGGCGAGTTCCTGAATAGAAACAGCACCAGCTCGACTGATGGCAACGCCCGCAGCCGAAAGTTCTGCGGGCATGTCTGTGAGAAAGGCCACGACGCGAGCCGTGATTCCGTGACGCTGATAGAACTCGCGAATGACGGCGACGTCCGCATGGCCTGTTTGATGTACGATCTCCCAGTCGCTGGGAATCTGAAGTCCGCCGGCGCACGCACGCGTGACAATCTGGTTCACGGCATGTGCGCCTTGACTGCAGCCAATGATCAGAAGGCGCTTGCGAATCATGATTTCTGAAACGGGCGTTGCGGCAAGCTGTTGAATCTCCGCGTGCACTTGTGTGCCACTGATGCGGAAGGGCGATGGCCAGGTCTGCAGGATCGTGTCGCCGCACTGCAATCCGAACAGTGTTAGTATTGCTCGTCGGGCCAAAACTCGAGTGGCTTTGCCTGGCAGAGAGTTCTGTTCCAGCAAAACAATGGGCAACTTCATGCGACTGGCCGCGATGACGCCCGGCACGCTGGCTATGGCTCCCAACCCCACGACGATATCAGGTTGAAAGCTTTTTAAATGACGTCTTGCCTTCCGCAGGGACAGCCACAGAGAACGAAGCCGCAGCACGGAACGAAGGACTCCGTGCCGCGAAGACATTGACGCATAAGGTGCAATCTGAGTCGCCGCATCGGGCAAACCGGAATTATCCAAAACTTGCCGATCGACTTGTCGATCGCTCGTGAGAAACAGAAAATGGCAATCTGAATTGGCGTTCAGAAGTTCTCGCGCGACGGCAATCGCGGGAAACAAGTGCCCGCCAGATCCGCCTCCGAGAAATGCAACTCGCAACGCAGTGCTGTCTTCGCTACGGTCCACAGTACTCACTGACGCCATCGGCGGAGATGACAAGCAGACGTTTCGTCAGAGGATGATGCATCGTGGCAAAGTCTTCGTTGACTCGCTTGCGAATCTGCGCAATCAAATCCGGATCTTTCAATTTGCCAGCCACAAAGAAATCTCGGTTGGGGACGCCGATGATCAATTCCGGTCCGAACAACTCACGCAGTTGAACATGAAAATCCGGATCCAGCACACGAGAACAGTTGTAGGCATCTGGCTTGACGGGCATCAAAAGTCGCGGATCTTCGTCGTCGCCAACCATCGTGACTTCCAGCGGATGAGTAGCTGAGTATCGCCGAAGATTGCTTAATGCCAAATCGTGCAGATCGTCAGGCGACAAATCCCACGCCTCAATCATTCGCTGATGCACGTAGCGATAGGAGTCATCTTCATCGACGACATAACCAACATTCAAGCCTCCAACCCATGGCATTTGAACACGCTCATCAGAACGTGGATCATCTTCCGCCGCGAGGATTGGCAGAATTCGTTCTTTTACCTGTTCCAGCGACGGTGCCAATTGATCGGGACCAAGTTCCTGCAATCGAACCACGGTCGTCAGCCCCGGCACAACAATGCGACGAAAGTTTTCCGGTTGTTGCAGGTACATGCGGTAAAAGCTGGACAGACTGATTTCCGATTGTCCAAGTCTCACCGAGAATCCACGCGACGCAGATGAGTGCAGCAGCGGAAAGTGATGTCGCGCCACATCGATCACTTGTTTCAAAAATACGTCCGGTGGCCAGGCCGGCTGGTCAGCCAGTTCCAGCGTCGAAAGAATCATTTCGCAGAACTGAAGAAACTCAACGTTGAGCGGACGGCGATCGGGAGATTGAACTGTCGCCACAATCATGAGCTTCTCATGTCGAACGGTCCACAGTCGCCATTCGAACGATGATTTGCGTCCGAAGATTCTTGCCAGCCAGCAGGCTGACTTGAGTCGATGTGATGTTCCGGACCATGATTCATTCACCGCCGGAATGTCGAGCCGGCTTTCCGGCTGCAGTGACAGCACCTGCGGAAACAGAACAGACAAGTCCGGTGAATTTCTGCGTTGAGCGTCATGATTCGTGTCGTCCCACCACGTTACGATCGAAAGTACGTGCGGCTGTTCGGCACCTATAGACATGGGTGACGGCGGCGTTTTCGAACGCCCTTTCAGTGACTTCGACGGCTCCTCCTTCATCCGCAATTCGATGACCGTTTGAGTCTGGCGAACTTCGATGGAATCGGGGCACAGAAATGTGAACCAGTTTGCCGGACCGCGACAAAGACGCCATCCGTCAAACCTCGGGTCAGAATGTCGGTCGAATTCCATCGCCTCGCTCCAGATCCCGGACATCGGGACAACGGATTGTAGTCATCCGGCGACAATTCGTGCAATCTTTTGCTTTGAAATCCTTACTGGCATGTAAGTTTCGGAAATTCATGCGGCCGCAGGCCTGATTCCACACCTTTGAGAATGGGTCTTCTGGCCCATCTTACAACGGCTATCGTGTTATTAAACTGCACTTGATTCAAGAATCAATCTACTCAGTCGTGAGCACTTCGCGAATCGGAATCCGCAACGACGCGTAAATCGGAAAAACTGCAGCCAAAGTACCGATGACCAAAACAGCGCCGAGAGTGATGGCGAGTTCAATCCATGGCACGTCGGCACCCGTGCTTAACAGATGCGGCAGCATCGCAACGAGAGCCGCAACAGCGCCAGTGATGATGCCCCAGAAGAGCAGCATGGTGTTTTCCGCCAGCACCAGCCACACAATCCGCAATGCGCGAAATCCCAGTGATCGCAGCAAAGCAATTTCGGCTCGACGTTCGATCACGTTGCGCATCATCACGGCGGCAAGTCCAAATGTCCCCACCAGCAACCCAAGTCCGCCCAGCATCTGAAACGTTGACAGATACGTGTTCTGGACCGCCAGAAAATCTGCCAGTCGGCGACTCACACGTTCCGTATCGATGCCATAAGGCTGCAATGCAGTTTCCAGCGCGGCAGATGTCTGATCCAAAGATGCGCCGGCGTCAGGCGTTTCGATCAGAAAATAGCGAGAACCCGACACCTCAGGCGCGATGCGTTTGAGGTTGGCATCGGACATGACCAAGACGCCCTGGAAGATACTGCTATCCAGCATTCCAACGACCTTCAAAGCGAATTGCGGTGCTTGTTCATTGGGCGCTAGAATTATCCCATCAATGCCCTTTTTCAGACTGAACTGCAAGGTATTCACGTCGCCAATCACGGGGATAGTGGGCAGCGTCAGCGTGGAATTTGACGTGCCTACAGTGACTGTCGTCGCCGGGAGTTCTTCGTTCAGTTTGCTCCACGGCTTTTCGCCCTTGGTATCGGCAAATCGAAACCCGCCGCGTTCAATAAAATCATTCGTCGCACCGAGCAGCGTTGGCAGCGTGGCCTGAAACAAATTCAGGCAACTGGCGTCCTGACCAGGCTGCATGCGAAAACCAAAGACCTGCGTCTTATCCAGCAATGTTGTGGCTGGCGAAGTGTTCAGATTCAGACGCGTTCGCCCATCGCTGGTGTTCAGATCGAACAGCACTGGAAGTGAAGATTCGGCAACAAGCGAAAATCCACCGTTGCCCGATTTTAGATCTGGCGTTTCGGACACAGGATTTCTTCTCCCTGCACCGACGGCTACGATCACAAACGTTGCGAATGCGATTAACGCCGTCGTGAGCAGACTGCGTTGCGGGTTGCGAGCGGCGTTGGCCAGCGACAAACCCGTCAGACTGGAAATCTGTGATCCCTCGACCGCATCACCCGCTCGACGTTGCAGACTTCGACGCAACAACAATAGTCCGACGGTCAGCCACGCAAAGCCGGCAAGGAAGAATCCGACAACCTTCCATGACATGCCGCCGAAGGCTTCTTTGTCCGGCAGCACCTTGGCAATGATTGCGATGGGAAGTCCAGCAGCAGCGACGAATGCCACTAACAATGTGAGCTTCATCAGCGAATTCCAGACTGGTCGGCTGCTGGCGGGCAAATCATCTGACGTCAGTCCAGCCATCAATTCGCGCGGATCCCGATTGGAGCTCTTTCGC
>JBDNFT010000690.1:0-8219 GCA_041689695.1 Planctomycetaceae bacterium
AACAACCGGATGCAGACGCATACGCAGTGTTTCAGGACGACATCGAAGTCGCCAGCGGTCTGCGTCAATGGTGCGAAGAGCAGTTGTGGCCTCAGGACAGTGGCGTAGTTTCTTTGTTCACGCCGCGACTTCATTCACAGCGCACAGCTGGCTGGTGGATTTTTAATCCCGGACCGCAACGAGTCTGTGGTGCACAGGCACTGGTGTTTCGCCGCGATTTGCTGCAACGATTTCTTTCTGATCCGCATGTGTTGCATTCTCTTCAGCTGCGTATTCGAGGCGACGACGAAGTCCTGGGAGGCTGGCTAGCGCGAAACGGTCTGGGGATTGCATACCACACTCCTTCACTTGTGCAGCACACGGGGAAAACGTCATCCATTTACCCGGGACAACATGATCTTAGAAATCTTTCCAATCATGTACGATCTGCTGAAGATATCCGCAACTGGAAACCGCCAGCTTTAGTGCTGGGCAGAATCGGATTGGCAGGCTGGAATTCAGCCACTGGACTCGGCACGATCAATCGTGACATTGCCTGCCGACTGCCAATCAAACAATGGCTGGTTCCTCAGCATCCGTGGCTGAGTACTCTCGACTTTTCAACTCCGCGCAGTGTGGAAATTACGGTGTCGCCGACACCCGCAGAAGATCTGAACCAATGGGTCTCCAGCCTTGATTGGCTTCTTTTTTCCGAACGACCATGCCTTGATTCTTTGCCACGACTGGCGGCTCATTCTGGCGTCGGAATTGCCTGTATTCCTATGTGGGAATGGGTCAAGCCGGACCTGAGCTGGTTGCCATTCGTTGATGTAATGATCTGCCCCACATTGCACGCCTACAAACTGATGACTGACTGGGTTCATCGTTATGGATTCGGCTGGAAAACGGTTTACGTCCCGTGGCCTGTGGATGGAAACCGATTTCCATTTCGACAACGCACGTTGTGTCGTGAATTCTTGTTTGTGAACGGATGGGGAGGAGGACTTGCACATCGTGCAAATGGTTCTCAGGTTCCGTATCAACGAAAAGGAATGGAGCTAATTATCGCGGCTGCACGAATAGCACCGGATCTGAAATTCGTGATTCGATCACAACATCAGCTACGCCCAGGTTTACCACCGAATATCCGAATCGCTCCACCGCTCGACGATAACGCCGGGCTCTACGACGAAGGCGATGTTTGCGTTCAACCAAGCCACTACGAGGGGCTTGGGTTACAGTTGCTGGAATGTCAGGCCGCAGGAATGCCGCTCATCACGACCGCCGGACCGCCGATGAACGAAGCCAATCCCTGGCGTACAATTCCGACCTGCGGTCAGGAAGTTATCAATGTCGGCGGCGGATTTATTTCCGCCGAGCTGATGACACCTGAGTCGATTGTTGAAACACTGCGTCCATTGGCAGGCAGCGATATTCGTGAACCCAGCAGACAATCACGAGAGTATGTCCAGAGAGAACGATGCTGGGAAAATGCGCGGCGATTGATTTTGGCAGAGCTTGTAAGGCGATGAGATGAATGATGCGTCACACAAGTTGATTGAATGCTCGTGGCTGCGCCGTGATCTCGGCAGCGAAACATCCAGCTGTATGTTGCTGCAACAACTCACCAGACTGACCGACGTTCAGGAATGTGCTGTCAGTCATGACGCATGTTCGGCATGCGTCAAATGGTATCCGCCATCAGAGTCAAACCTGAATCCAGTCGTGGCATCGCTGCTCTACAGTCTCTGTAGAAAGATCACACACAATGATGGTATGCCGGGGTGCTCAACCGCTCGAGCTGATGAGCTTCGGAATCTGGCGCTGGGGTCAATTCCTAATGACTATGATGCGACGCCAGTGACAGAGTATGTTGAAGCCCAGCACAATACGAACATCACAGACATCGCAGACATCGTTCCACGGCCATCGCACCGCTACGGATCGCGAGTACGTGAATGGGCAGTTGCAGTAACATCAGCACCGCGAAAACAGGCAACTCTTGATCACTGTCTGGAAAGTCTGATCGCCACCGGCTGGCAGACACCGCGAATCATTGCCGACGGTGATGTCGAGATTTCAGCAGATTGGAACCACCTTCCGATCACGCGGCGTATCCCACAGATCGGGGCGTGGCCCAGTTACTACCTGACACTCATTGAACTGATGATGCGACAGCCTCACGCTGACGCATATCTGATCGTTCAGGACGATGTCGTGATGTTCCAGCATCCACAATTGCGAGTCTACCTCGAATCCATTCTATGGCCCGACCGCAGACCAGGCATCGTGTCTTTGTTTTGCTCGCGAGCCTACGCGCAGCTAGATTCCGGCTGGCATCGGCTGGAAAAGAATCTGGTTTGGGGCGGCCAAGCACTAATATTTTCTCAGGAAGCTGCGATTCATGTCGTTTCTGATCTGCAAGTCGTGCGACATCGTTTTCAGGGGGATAAAGGTCTCGCAAATATCGACGGGCTGATCGGCGAGTGGGCTTTTCAGACGGATACGCCCGTGTACGTTTCATCCCCCAGTCTTGCCCAGCACATTGGTCACGTCAGTTCTCTGTGGCAAACTCCGCGAGCATTCATCAATCGCAGCGCTGCAGATTTCGCGGGTAACTCGATGTGCATTCAACGAAACGATCTGTCCCAGGGGGGCACGAAATGAAGTTGCATATCGGTGCGTCACGAATTCAGCTGGCGCTGCCGAAACTTCAGGCGTTGAGAACAGAAGAATGGATTCATCTGGGGGAACCGGAAACCATCGAGCAGACTATCGCTGCCGAACTGACCGACAAGGTTGCTGCGAAATTCTCTGGGCAATACCTTTCGTTCTATTACAAGAAAGGTGATCGACTGCCCTTCGCGAGCAATTCTTTTACGTTTGCATTTTCAGAACACTTCTTTGAACATCTTTTTCTCGACGAAGCGTGCGAACTGCTGAAAGAGTGTTTCCGAGTTCTCCTGCCAGGTGCCTGTCTGCGCATCGGGGTCCCGGACGCTGACCTAAGAACATATATGGCTCCCGAACCGGCTGCGTTTACGACAGGCGATGACCGCTGGTATCATCCGAACAAACACAAGACTCGCTGGTCGATTTACAGCCTGAGTTACGTCCTGGAACAAATCGGCTTTGTGACGCGAGGTATCGTCTTCTGTGACAAGTTTGGCGAGTATCACATTCACTCGCCTCTTGCGGAAAATTCGTTCTATCAGGATTGTCTGGATTTCGAAATTTTGATGCAGACAAACTTCATTGATCGGTTTGCGGATTCTCTAATCGTGGATGCAAAGAAACCGAGTGGATCTAACCTGTGAAGATACTGTACCTCTCGTGCCATGAAGTTCTTTGATTTCCATGCTGGGATTGACCTAAACGCCGATTTCCAGCAAGATCCGCCGTTTCAATCTCCTCGGTGGCTGAAACTGCCGAAAAACTCATCGTCTCTCATTTCTCAAAAGAGCCCGAAAATCGCATTTTCACTGCGGATTTCGCTCATATTGGCCCACGTGCGTTCATGACCATCGTTGCAAAACCCGACCGCTTCGAACTTGCTCGATTGGAGAAGCTGGAGAAAATTCAGTCCCTGGGACAAGATCCGTGGGGTCAACGTTTCGACAATCACGAAGGAATTGCCGCCGTTCGAGAACGCTGTCCTGCCGAATCCGGGATTGATGGGGAAACCGTAAGAGTCGCCGGGCGCATTCGAGGTCGCCGCAAAGCAGGCAAGCTGCGATTTGTCGATCTTCAGGACCAGACGGGGCGCATTCAGTTGCTGTTTTCGCGCGGCGAGTTGACGGAAACTCAATGGGAACTGATGAGCGCGCTGGATGACGGCGACATTATTGGCATCGACGGCGTTTTGCGGCTGACGAACACGGGTGAAAAGTCCGTGTTTGTGCGGGAACTGACGGTGCTGTGTAAATCGCTGACTCAGCCGCCGGAGAAATTCCACGGCCTGAAAGACGAAGAAACGCTCGTCCGCCAGCGATATCTGGATTTGATCTACACCGACGGCGTGCTCGATCGCATGTTACAGCGGTCGAAGATCATTGATTCCATTCGCCAGACGTTGCGTGGTCAGAAATTCTACGAAGTCGAAACGCCAGTGCTGCACGCCGTGGCTGGCGGAGCTGCCGCGCGGCCGTTTGTGTCCCATCACAACGCGCTCGATATGGAGCTGTATCTTCGCATCGCATTGGAGCTGCATCTCAAGCGATTGATGGTTGGCGGCATCGAGCGTGTTTACGAAATTGGTCGCGTCTTCCGCAACGAAGGTGTCGATGCGACGCACAATCCTGAATTCACGATGATTGAAATCTATCAGGCGTATGGCAACTACGAATCGATGATGGATTTGACGGAACAAATCGTGGTCAACGCAGCCAAGGCCATCGGCGATACATTGCACCTGCCGTGGGGCGAAGATGGTGACACGATCGACATGACCGCACCGTGGCCTCGAAAAAAGTACGCCGACTTGTTTTGCGAACACGCGGGCTGCGACATGCACGATGCGGCTGCGGTGGCAATCGTCGCGAAGAAATGCGGCATCGAAACCAATGGCGTTCATCCGGATGTGATCATCAACGAAGTCTTCGAAAAGACGGTTGAAGATCATCTGCAGGGGCCGGTATTCGTGATCGATTATCCGGCATCCATTTGTCCGCTGACCAAACGCAGTCAGTCCGATCCAACGATTGCGGAACGCTTCGAGCTGTATATTCGCGGTATGGAATTGGCGAATGCTTATACTGAGCTGAACGATCCACGGCTGCAGGAAGAATTGTTTCGGACTCAACTTGCCGGAATGGCGGCTGAAGATTCGATGGCAAAAATGGATCACGATTTTGTGAAAGCCTTGAAAGTCGGTATGCCGCCGGCTGGTGGACTTGGAATTGGAATCGATCGTTTAGTAATGTTGTTGACGAATAGTCGAGCGATCAAGGACGTCATCTTCTTCCCGTTGACTCGGCACGAAGATGCAGAGATTCAACCACCAGGCGCAAAGAAGCCTGAAACTGCTATTGCCTAGATTTAAACTTTCAGATTTCAGATGTGAAATCTTTCAGCCCGCAATGGAGTGCGTTCGATGTACAAACTACTGCTGTGTGTTCGATATCTGCGAACTCGCTACATTGCGCTCGCCAGCATTATCAGCGTGATGCTGGGTGTCGCCACGATGATTGTCGTGAACAGTGTGATGGCTGGTTTCACGACGGAAATGCGTGACCGGTTGCACAATTTTCTGTCGGATATCGTGATCGAATCCCGATCGATGGAAGGCATCGAAGACACCGATCGGCAATTGGCTGCTGTCGAAGCTGCGGCGGGCGAATACATCGCGGCGATGACTCCCACGATTGACTGCGAAGGGATGATCATGTTTCGCGATCCATACAACGACAACACCATTACAACGCGAGTGATGATCCAGGGCATCGACCCGGAAACCCGAGGTCTCGTCGGCCCACTGCAATCGTATATGGCCAGCTACAATCCGGTAATTGAAGACGGCGTTGTGGTTAAAGAAGCAGAACGCAGTAAAGACATACCGTTGAGCTGGGAATTGACGAAGTCCGCTGCCGCTTATCGTGAGAACATGAAGCGTCAGGAAGCATTGCAAATCGCCGGTGCGTTTCAGGACGAGCAGCCGCCAGTAAAGAAAACAATGGACGAAAATCGCAAGGACGAAGCAGCGCCTGAATTCGATGGGGAAGCATCAGTCAATGAAAACACCACGAACGAGCCTGATCCGTTGCAGCATAATCTTTTTCTGGATGACCCTCTATTCAGTCAACCTGAGTCGAAAATTGAGACGGCACCATTTTCAGCCCGTGTGTATTTGGGTGAAGGTATCGTAAGTTTTCAGGCTCAGGACCCTGAAACTCGCAAGCTTCACAAAGTCATGCTCGTGCAACCTGGCGACGATATTGTGCTGAGCAGCTACACCGTCGGCAGACCTCCTGAGATTATGAAAATGAATGCCACAGTGGTCGATTCCTTTCGCAGCGGCATGAATGAGTACGATACCAGCATCGTCCTGATGAATATCAAGGAGTTGCAGAAGAATCGCGGCATGCATCTGGATAACGCCATCACATCCATTCACATCCGACTGAAGAATTACGATGACGCTCCCAAAGCCATCGCCGCGCTGCAAGGCGCTTTTCCTCCAGGCACTGTGACCATCAAGACATGGGAAGAAAAACAGGGCCTGCTGCTGTCGGCCGTCGAAATGGAAACATCGATTCTGAACGTACTACTGTTTCTAATCATCACCGTCGCAGGATTTGGTATCCTCGCGATTTTCTACATGATCGTTGTAGAGAAAACTCGCGACATCGGCATCCTGAAATCGCTGGGAGCAAGTTCCAGCGGAGTCATGTCGATCTTCCTGTATTACGGCCTGGCACTGGGTATCGTAGGGAGTTTGGCTGGCGTGGTGATGGGGCTGCTGTTCGTCAAGTACATCAATCCCATCGAAGACGGTCTAAGCTGGCTGACTGGACGAAAAGTCTTCGACGAAAAGATTTATGAGTTCTTCGAGATTCCAACTTACGTCAATCCTTACATGGTATTTTGGGTCGCGACCGGGGCCATCGCGATCGCCGTTCTTGCCAGCATTCTTCCAGCGCGTCGTGCGGCTCGGCTACATCCCGTGCGTGCGTTGAGGTTTGAATAAACTCGGGCGTGGGACGAGACTCCAGTCTTCGTCCAGATTTGGTTGTGTCACGACGGGTCTGGAGACCCGACATACAGCAAAAATCCGGTTCGAAAACTGAACACTATTTCTGAAATACACCGCCATGGCTGAGACCGTGAAAATGAACAAGCCACTGATTTCCGCCGAGGCTATTTCGAAGGCGTATTTCAAGGGCCAACACAAGATTCCCGTCTTACTAGGGGCGGGGTTGAAAGCGAATCGCGGTGACTTTATTTCCGTGATCGGACAGAGCGGTTCCGGAAAAAGCACTCTGCTGCATGTGATCGGACTACTGGATTCACCGGATATTGGCGAAGTGATGCTGGACGGCAATCGCATCGACAATCTGAACCAGCAGGCACGCGACCAACTGCGGAATCATGTCTTCGGGTTCATCTTTCAGTTCTATCACCTGCTGCCGGAATTATCGCTGCTCGAAAACGTCATGACGCCGCTGATGATTCGGCATTCGATCTTCAGTTATTGGGCCAAGCGAAAAGAAATCCGTGATGCCGCGATGGACATCATCAATCAAGTTGGTCTTGGTCACCGCATCAAACATCGCCCATCGGAACTCTCCGGCGGCGAAATGCAGCGTGGAGCCATCGCCCGCGCTTTGGTCGGAAAACCGGAAATTCTGCTCGCCGATGAACCAACGGGTAATCTGGACGCTGTCACTGGCGGCGGCATTATGGAACTGCTGAATTCGCTGAACGAAAATCAGAAGTTGACCATCGTTATGGTCACCCACGACGAAGCCATCGCCGCACAGGCCCACCGCACCGTGCGTCTCGCTGGCGGCCGCATCCAGCTTCTCGCCCGCGAAGATGCAGCGTAGTCGCGTGCGGCGTGTCAGAGCACCGTGTTACGCCACTGTAAAATCAACCGGCAAACTCCAGGGACTCAGTTCGCCTGATGAGCTGACAGCCTGCATCCAGACACGGTAGAAACCCGCTGGCAAAACAGACGTCGTCTTGAAGTTTTTCGTTTTCCTTGGCTCGTTCCTTCAATTGGTTCCAGATTTCCATCATGTACGCAACGGATTCTGGATCACCGTTGAATATTACGTTTCCATCGTGATTTGGGTCTGGTTCGTCCTGATTCGTTGGATTCCCATCGGCTGTTGCTCCGTTGCCTGCATTCGGAGTTTCATCCATCGCAAATAGGGGCCAGCCGAATGGTGATAAATCCATCAACTTCAGAGCAGACAGTTCCATCTCGAACGCCGCTCTCGAAAACTTGCCGCGTGAACATCGCCGCCAGCTTGTTGCTGGGTGGGCTGTTCTCGGTTCGTTCGCTGACAACATCTGCCGAAGCCACACCGGCGATCGCAAAAGCTCAGCCATTCGCCGCAGCCTCGCTCGCGGCAGAAATTTCACCGTCACAACCCAGGCTCGGCACGAAGAATATCGAGAACATCAAAGCTAGTGACCTCGTCCTGGCTCGCGACGAGCACGGCAGCAGCATCGGTCTAAAGCCGGTGAAGAAGACCTACCGGCGTATGTCGGATCATCTCCGTCATCTGACCTTCGAA
>JBDNFT010000691.1:0-2272 GCA_041689695.1 Planctomycetaceae bacterium
GCTGAATTGCGTGAAGCCAATATCGTCGCGGGTGAATTCACGAGCCTGCCGCCTGCCGGACAGGCAGAGTTCATCAATCGTCTGCTTGAGCGAACGACCTGTGCGGCCGCGAGGGCCGTGCGCGTTTGCATTCTTGATACCGGTGTCGATCGCGGGCACCTGTTGCTCGAACAATCACTGGCCGAGCAGGATTTGCAGGCTTGGGATGATGAGTGGGGAGTGACGATCATAGCGGCCACGGAACGGAAATGGCGGGCATCTGTCTTTACGGTCCGCTCGGGGAGCCACTCTACAGCGATGCGGAAGTTAGGCTGCTGCATCGTCTGGAATCGGTCAAGATTCTGCCACGCAAGGGCCAAAACCACCCGCCGGATTATGGGCCGATTACGATCGGTTCGATGGCTCTGGCTGAAACAATGTCGCCGCACACGCCCCGAATCTATTGCATGGCTGTGACGGCTCCGGGCGATGATCAATGGCGACCGACACTCTGGTCAGCCGCGATCGATCAGGCAGCCAGTGGTGTGAATGACGGTCAACGTCGACTGGTTGTCCTGTCGGCTGGCAATCTTCGTGAAGATGTTGGGAAGGACTACCCGGTTGAGTCTCGGTTCCAGTGTCGAAGACCCCTCGCAGTCGTGGAACTCACTAACCGTCGGTGGCTACACAAATCTGGCGTGGATTCAGGAAGAAGGATTGGAAGGCTATTCGCCAATTGCAAAGCCTGGCACGCTTTCACCGACCAGCCGAACTTCACTGTGCTGGGGCGATGAGCCTTGGCCGTACAAACCGGACGTGGTTTTTGAGGGCGGCAACTACGCGAGTGATGACGCTGGTTTCATCACCGATGTCGAAGACCTGCAGGTTCTGACAACACGCTCATCAAAAGTCGGTGACGCACCGCTGGGCACGATGCGTGACACAAGTGCAGCAGCCGCACAGGCAGCACGGATGGCCGCGATGCTGCAGGCGGAATATCCCGAGTACTGGCCCGAAACGATTCGCGGCTTGGTGGTTCAATCCGCTGAATGGACTCAACCAATGTTTGATGAATTCCCATACCCCGACCGCCGCAATCGAGTGCGGGTTTACGGAATGGGTGTGCCCAATTTAGCCCGCGCTCGGCGATCCGCGAGTAGCTTTACCACGATGGTGATTCAGGATGAGTTGCAGCCGTTTGCCTACGGTGGCTCGGAGAACGCATCCAACGAAATGCACATTCACGACTTGCCGATTCCCCGTGAAGTGTTGGAAGAACTGGGCAGCACGGCAATCCGAATGCGTGTCACTCTGTCCTGCTTCATCGAACCCAACCCTCCGCGACGGGGATACGTGGCTCGGTACCAGTACGCATCGCACGGACTTCGTTTTTCGGTTCGTCGCCCGCAGGAAACACCGGCCCAATGCGGCAAAGACTTTCAAGAACGTATTGGGAGAAAGACGCTGACGATAAATCAGTCCGACCGGAAAAGGGCAGCACTGTGGTCGACGATCGCTCATGGGACCTGGGACCGGTGGCCGTCCGTGGTTCGATCCATTCGGACTGCTGGAGCGGAACTGCAGCTCAACTCGCGTCATCAAATCTGATCGCCGTACATCCCGTCACCGGCTGGTGGCGATATCGCCGCGATCAGGAAGTCGTCGAACGCAAAGCTCGGTATTCGCTGATCGTCAGCATTTCCACGGACGATGCAGAAGTCGACCTGTACGCCATGATCGCAAACGAGATTCAAACTCGAGTTGAAGCACAGGTGGCCGGCATCATCACTGAAATTGCGAGTGAGTAGTTGGGCGTTGATAAAGAGCCGCAGCTCATTGATTTAGGAAATGAACTGCGGCTCCTTTGTTTGGTTTCAAACAGAACACTTCCATTTACGTCGGAACAACTCCAATGCTCAAATTTTCGCTTATTTGCGTTTCCCTCTCGCTGCTATGCCTGGGGTGTGACAACGCCGCCAAACAGCAACAAGCAAACCAAGCTCAACAAACGGCGGTCGCGAACGATCTCCGGGCAATTGGAGAGGACATGCACAACGAACACGTGACGACCATTGGTGAATAGCAGTAAATGAAAGTTGGACAAAGACTCCGTCGATTCGTTATGTAGCTACAATGGTGAGCAGTCCTCGAGAAACGAAAGGTTTCCTGATGTCAAACGTGTTGGATGTCCCGGAAGTGCGAGCGGCGGCGGTCCGTTTGACGCCGGCTCAGTATCATCGACTCTATGAAATGGGCGTCATTCCAGAAAAAACTGAATTGTTATCCGGAATCC
>JBDNFT010000692.1:0-3379 GCA_041689695.1 Planctomycetaceae bacterium
AGTGTCCACCCAACCAGTTGAATAGCCCACCGAACCTCCAGTCCTCCGCTTTTTCCACTCACCCTCCGGCCAAAGCATTGCGTTCAGTCAACTGGGAACTTCTGCAGTCCTTCGTTCAAGACCCGCTCGAACGCTTCATAGTCGCCATCCTTGCGAAGAATCGCGTCTTGCTGATGACCACGATTTAAAGCATGGTCAAAGATGTCCTGCAACAGAGGCACGTGGTGGTCGGGGCATTCTGGTCTCCTTTTGAAGTTCTGATGCATCACGAATTACCCAGTCAACCTTTTTGGCTCCTGACCCTTTTTCCTGTTCCTTTTTGGCTCCTGACCCTTTTTCCTGTTCCAAAAGGCATGATGATCCTGTTCGGGATCCTGTGCGCGTTTGGTATCAATAATCTGAACAAGCTGAAACAATGGCGGATGTGACTCAGCCATAGTTGTCACGGCTTTGGCGACAACAAAACATCTGGCTCACTTCGTTCCTGATGCTTTTTCAGGTATGTTTGCACCTGCCCCGAGGTCGATGAAAAAGAACCCGGTCGGTTCATTCCAACCCAGCAGGAGACCGTCCTGCGAAAAGGCAGGTTCTGCACTGCAGCCCGGGCGATTGAAAGAGAGCACAACGTCGCCAGTCGCAGCGTCGAACAGACGGACCAGGTTATCGCAGCCAGTCGCGGCGATGCGTTTGCCGTCCGGCGTAAACGACAAACCGACGACATAGTTTGCAAACGGTCCCGCATTGAAGAGCGGCTTGTCCTGAGTCACGTCAAAGACGGCCAGGAACTTGTTGACGTTGCCGCGCGGGGCACTTGCAATCCTCCTGCCATCGGGGCTGAATTCCAGGCCCATCGTGTAAGATGCGTGCGGCAACGAGCGTACCTCTGCGCCAGTTTTGGCGTCGTGCGGCTTGATGTCAAACATACCGCCTGTGGCCAGCATGTCCCCGACCGGGCTGAACGCAAGCCCTTCACCAAAGTTATAACGCTCTCCGACAGCGGCGATCTTTTTCGGAGCATCGTCGGTCAACGACCAGAGCTGCAATTCCGACTTGCTTTCGCCAACGAACGCGGAACCATCCGGAGCTGCCGCGAGCTCGCGCACTGGCCACTCTTCCCCGAGCGAAACTTTCTGGACAATTTCCCACGTGGCCGCATCCCAAACCAGGACTTCTCCGTTCTGGTGACTGGAAAAGAATCGCTTGCCATCGTGACTGAATGTACCTGCGAACACAGTCGAAGGCTGCGGATGCATTTTTACAATCGGGTCCGATTCCGGGGAGGCCAGATCATGGATCCTCAATCCACCGTCTCGGCAGATAAAGACCAATTGTCGAGTGACGGGATTGAGGACCCCATAGCGAGTTTCTACTTCCGGCTTCGCGATTTTGCGGATCAGGTCAGGAGCCGCCGCACCGTCCACAGAGCCTTTCTCTGCGCGAGACGTCAGATAGTGAAACTCAAAACTGCGCTGAGATTCTCCCGTCGCTGCAAGCCGTTGCTTTGCATCAGTGATTTTTCCGGCATTGAGGTTTGCATGAATTTCGCTGGTCTCGCGAGCGTATTCCGCAGACTTTTCGTCTGCTTTGCACGCAAAGACCGATCCAAGCAACCAAGCGGTGCAGATCGGAAATTTCAGAGCTGCGAGCCAGCTCTTCAAGAAACGAAAACGAAGGTCACGTGTCTGTTTGATCATTGCATCGAATCCTGAAAAACGAAAAAGGCGTTTTCCGGATCCTATCACACATTCGAACCAGGCCGCAATCTGGACACATTACATTCATCGACGTGGAAGCAGCCTGATTTGTGGCACGACGCCGCTGCAGTCGCAATCGGCCACGACCGGGCAATCGATACGAGCTGCCTGAATTTACGTCCTTTCCAAAGGTATCCAGCGTCATGACGGCATCACGCTCAGGTCCTTGTCAAATTTTTGTGACACGCGGGTCACATGAATTGCTCGCGTGGCTCGACCTTGTTACTGTAGTCATGCTCAGCTGCAGAATCCCTATCGAGACCGGAGCCAGGATCATGGGAAGCGTTTCCGACATACTGAAAGAGAAGCAGAAGCATTCTTTGTATTCGACTCATCCGCACGAAACTGTGCTGGCGGCGACTCAGAAAATGAACGAGCACCGCATTGGTGCGTTGCTGGTGATCGATGATGAAGAAAACCTGGCCGGCATCTTTACCGAACGCGACGTACTGCGGCGTGTCGTGGCAGTGGAACGAGCACCGTCGAGCGTCCAGGTGGGGGAAGTGATGACCAGGGAAGTCGCCTTCTGCGGGCCCGAGACGTCGATCGAGGATGCCCGCAGCATTTTCCGCCAGTACCGCATTCGCCATCTTCCGGTAGTGGACGACAGCGGCAAGGTCCAGGGGCTGATCTCCATCGGTGACCTGAATGCTCATCACAGCAATCACCAGGAAGTCACCATCCACTTTCTCCACGAGTACATGCTCGGACGCACGTGATGTCAGCGGAAAGAATCCTGATGTTGGAAGCTTATTCGGCCCTCTTCTTTTTCTTCCTGGCGGGCTTGCCTCCGTCTGTCGATTGAGCGAATCGTTGGTAAATTTCAACAGGTCGAGCGTCTGCAAACTGATCGAGCGCAGATTGCAGTTTCCTTGCAGCTTCCTTGCAGCTTCCTTGCAGCGACCGCCGGTGCGACCGCCGGTGCGACTTCAAGCGAACTGATCCGCAACGGGTTTTTCTCATCCGGATCGTCGGCCAGATCGAAGAACTCGCCCGTTCGGTAGAGTTTGAAATTGTGATTGAAGGCGCACTCGCGGACGGTCATGTCGGCGTTTTGTCTCGGTGAATACCAGGTGTAAAGCCATTCACGCGGCGTTCCGGATTCCCCGCGAAGTTGAGGCAGAAAGCTGACGCCATCAATGCTGGCTGGTTCGACGACGCCAGCCGCTTCGCAAATCGTCGGCAGGAAATCTGTACTGCTGATTAGGTCCGTGTTCACGCGACCCTGTTTTAACGCAGCGGGCCAGTTCACAATGCATGGGACATGTATGCCGCGATGAGTCGTCCTGCCCTTGCCGCCTTTGAAGTCCGTGCCATTGAAGCGGCTGGTGATGCTTCCGAGCGTGCCGTTATCGCCAATGAAAATGAGCAGCGTGTTTTCGCGCAGCTTGAGTTCATCGAGCTTCGCGACGACGCGACCAACCAACTGATCCGCATAAGCCGTCATGTCAGCGAAGTGCTTCACATTCTGCTGTTCTTTCTCGGATCTTGTTTTCGGATCCCAGTCGATGCTGTCCGGAGTCGACTGGAAGGGGCTGTGCGTCAGTATCACACGTACCAGGGGACGCAGCTCATTTCTGCATCAATGAGCATCGCGGTAGGGACGGCTGTTGCCAGCCGCCCCC
>JBDNFT010000693.1:0-4210 GCA_041689695.1 Planctomycetaceae bacterium
GCATCTGCTTTTTTCAGTAGCTCAATTTGCCGTTTCCAAAATGCGCCTGCCCGCTGATACAGACTGACCGTGTCTGGTACGTGTGGGTTTTCAAACAGGACATCCAGGGTTAGAGACAACGATTGCTTGAGGTAATACTCAAGATTTGCAGAAAACAGAGCGAGTCGAAAGCGAACGGGCGCGCCGTGCACAATGCAGCAGCGAATTCGATAGAGCCGTTGTACGTGCCATCGCAGTCTTTGGTGGTGAGATTCAATCTGTTTCGCCATTTCGTGCGGTTTTTGGACCCATTCCGAAACTTGCTTTGCGTGAAACAAAACATGAGGCCGATCGTTGACTGCGGACCATAGTGAGTCTCTTGCAGTTTGATCCCGCAATAGGTGAATCAACCCTTTTACGGTGAGCGAGTTGAGCGATGGACTGCCAGAGCATGTAACGAACTGTTCTGTCCATTCAATTCGGAGAGTGCGAATCGTCAGCACTAAGTCCTGAAGGATCCGCTGCATGTAACCACACAACATGATGTAACTGACATTATCGGTCACCGTCGGCCCGATGTGCATTCCCCCAACTCCGGTCAGCACTTCAAGTCCCATCCACCAGTGGAGGAACTTGTCTGTGTAATTTTCACTATCTCGGCCAAAACGATAACGGCGGAATGCAGTTTCGATGCGGTTCTTAGATTGGGTATCGAGGTGAGAGCAGCCCAGCAAACTGGACAGTCTTTCTGCAAAAGACTTGAAGTCCTCCTGATCAAGCCTGTCTGCTGGGTTAGGCACCGGATTTGCAACCTCCACCAGCATTTCCCTGCCATCACCAGTCCGCCGAACAAAGGCATGCCTCTCAATCTTCAATAAACTCGGTTCAAACTCAAAACGAAGGGCGTCGAGTAATGGTTCTATCTTGTCGCGAGCGAAAATCGCGGCGGAAAGGAAATCTACTGATTGTAAAGTAACCTCTGCGAAAGTCGAGTAGACGTCATCAGTGGCAAAGCGTTCAAGCTGTTTGTCGCCTTCTGGAAGGGCGATTCCAGACTCGCGACTGAGGCTAAAACTCCCGAGATGTGAGATCTGGCGAATATTCCGGCCACCACTGATCCGAAGCTTCACTTCGAACCCTTCCTGCGTTCGTCCCAACTGCTTCAGCATGAACGAAAGGTTTTGATCGAACGAGCGGCCATCGTTGGCAAGAAACTTGTAGTGCCAACCATACAGTTCGCTTAGCTCCCAGCCTTGCGCGACTAAGTCGCTGACAATAGAGTTGGTAAGTGATTCGACGTTTCCCGATTCCGCATTTGAAAGGGCTTTAATGAGGGTGCTGCATAGAGCCTCGAAATAGCCCCTTTGAAGTGAGGAGAGAATGTCCGTAGTTGCGAACTTCATCTCCCGCCGACGAGCACGATTTTCCTCTTTCTCCTTTTCTTTGTCCTTGCCGCTATCACTGGCGTCTTTCAACAAGGGTGGGCGTTCAAGGAGAGGCTTTAGCAGCGCAAAACCTTTTCCAAAAAAAGAACTCACGACATGGTCATTCTGCAGAACAGTCAGGGTTTCGCGGCAAAGCCCTTCGAGTTCCTCTTTTTCGATTCGGCCAATCTCCAACTCATCAGACAACTCTTTGACGATCGTCCGAGAGTTCAGGCATTTTACGCGAAATGAATCCAGCGAATAATGGTGCGTAAGACCGTGCCAACAGTCCAGAAACAGCATCTGGTGCGGCAAGAAGGCTTTGTCGCTGATTTTTCTTGATGAAATGAACCTCATTGTAAACCACTTGATTTGTATTGCGTTTTGGCCGATGCTTGTTGAACAACGCTGAGTGAATGGGGGTAAAGGGGCTTCGGGAGAAATCGCAAGATTCGTCGAACCAAACACCCCCTGATTATACTTGTTGCCGGATGGACTCAGGCCCGATTTGGTAGTGTTCAACTGCCATCACGGGCTTCCATCCAAGGGTTGCCGGGTTTCGGATGACATTCAACTGCGGCGTGCTGCCGCAGTTGAATACCACATAAAGCCAATAGTCTCCTTTGATTCGATTCGCGGTTGTGTACTCATTCGAACTGAGTGCCACGACGCCTACGCCAGCTCGGCCTTTCACTTCAATGAACCGCACTTCCACAAAGGTCTTCGGGTGTTCCGAATGTGGTCGGCGCGAAATCAGATCGAACCCACGGTTCTCGGATTCCACGCTCTCGACCACCCAACCTCGGGCTTCTTCGTGTCGAATGGCAACCTGGACGGCGATACGTTCGATTTCGTCGTCGCGAACCATCGGGGCCAGTTGCGGAGTTGCTCGTTCCGGATGCGGCACGACCCAGGCACGACCCAGATGATTGATGTCGGAGATGGCACAGTGCCGTTCCAGCGAAAGTTCCGCTTGAAGTGAATCCAGTCGATTGATGAGCTTGTCGAGATGCTCTTCAGCCTGCGAAATCAAACCATCGAGTCCCTGAACGGTTTGACCTTCAATCTGACGGCTCAGATATTCGCCAAGCTGATTTTGCTGCCGGTCAATCAGAACAGACAGCCGCCCAATCTCTTCGCGGAGCGTTGCGGGATCGACGGACAAAACTTCGTCGGCCAGCTTTTCAATGAGACTGGTTTGTTCTTCTTCCGTCAGTTCCTCGAAGTCGTCTGGCAGCTTGCGTTCGATCTGTTCCTGCCGATAGGCCTCCGGATCATCGAGAATCTTCTGGCGACGCGCTCGCATGCGTTCCAGGCTGCGACGCACGGCGTACACAGATGACGCCATGCGTCGCTGCAACATGGCCATTGTGAAGCCCACCGCGCGAGCTCGTGCAGTTTCCTGCCCCGCCGCGGCCATCGACTGATCCTCGACGTAACGAGTCAACTCGTCGTAGAATTCCAGTTCCTCCCCATCGAAATCGAACGCCGCTGGTCGCACGTCTCGTTTGGTAAACAGCTTGCGAACTTCGCCCGTTTCCGGATCAGGAAATGTGACCAGCGCTTCTTTAGTACGTCGCAGGTAAAACGGCGCTTCGTGTTCACGCACGGCTCGTTGCAGGCTCTCGATGCTGCCGTAGACATCTGGATCCAGCAGTGCGAGAAAACGGCGGAAGTGTTCCGGGTCGCCCTTGTGTGGGGTGGCGGTCATCAGGAGGAAGTGGTCGGTCATCTTCGACAGCGATTCGCCATGATACCGACAAATCTCCCCCGTAGGTAGCCACCCACCGGGCAGGTTTCAGAATTGCATCGAGTAGCCGCGACGAACGCAGGCCTGATCCGGATTTTTCCAACATCGTGAGAAAAACATTAGGCATTGCAGATTGCAGAAATGAGGAGCAACGAACATTGAGAACAACGTTTTATTATTTTGTCCTTATGAGGTTGTCTTAGCTGGTGATGACGGGAACCAACGCGTAACTGTTTCCGCCGCCACCAACGATTACAATCCAGTACGTGCCGGGGCGTCTGGGGCCTTTGAGGTTTTGTTCGGCGGTTTCTGAAGTCAGCGGCAGTATCTTCAGGGCGGTCTTGAACGAGACGACGCACTTGAACGTCGGGATGGCGTTCTTGCAGTAGGACGCAATGAGTTCCGGGATCTCGTGCTTCGGCATGCCTTGCTTCTCAAGGGCCGCATAGGTCAACTGCTTGCCGATGTCGTCGGTCATTTCGATGATCATGCCAACCGGATCGGCCATTCCAGACTGCTGCATCCGGTCCACCACATCCGGCCCGTTGTGTGACAACAAGTGCCGACGCAGTTCTTTGGATTCCTGAGAGATGCCTCTGGTCATGGTTGACTCTCCTTAAGTTGCAACTTGCGTGCCTCAATGATTGCGTTGTGGTCTCCAGGCTCAACAGGAGAGTTAACCATAGTCCCGAAGATCCCGCAACGCTATGACTCGATAGTTTTCGAGTTTCAAGTACTTCAAGTAATAAAGAAAGTGCCTCCGAAATCGTCTTCCTGCAAAGCGTGCCAATTGAAGTCTGAGCAGCAGAGTTGGCGGCTTTGCAGGCTGAAATCGTAACCCGACGCATCAGCGAGGGATTCGAGACAATGCAGACCGTTCTATCCCTCACTGGCGTTTCGGGTTGCGAAAACACATGAAATCAACGGCCTGCAAGCCGGAAAGGGGCGGAAGAAATACATCCTGGAACAATGAGAATACCATGAACATCAAACAAGGCCGCCTGTCGAATCGGGCCAAGGAACGGGTTGACACTATTTTGGCCGCCTTGCATTTTGA
>JBDNFT010000694.1:0-2229 GCA_041689695.1 Planctomycetaceae bacterium
ATTTTCGTGGAACGCCCGCGCTTCAGCGATTGGCGTTTCTGCAGATGCGGTGACGGCGCGCTGAGCTTTTGCAGCGAGAAACGCATCGATTGGATTCGCCGTGGCGTCCGACGTTGGTTGCGCTTGAGGCGACGACGGTGCCGGATGCTGTGTGGCCCACTGACGGGCGAAATCATGCCGCTTATTCCAGAAGCCGTCTTGACTCGCTGCGGCCGCACGACGATTGGCGTCGTCGAATTGCTGCAATGATTCTTCAAGACGAACGAGTATCGGTTCCACGTCGGCGTCTGTCAGTTGGACAGGCGCGGAGGCCGTTGGATTGAGTAGCAAGAATGAATTGCCGTCGTCTGATTCCACGGCCACACAGATCTCACCGGGATCTGTGCGAAACGCTTTGCCGCCGACCAGCATTTCCAACACGACGCGACACGTTCCGGTTTTGTCGATCATGGCTTCACTGATGGTGGCTTCGCCGAAAACTTCCTGCTGCCGGTGTTCGGCAATCCGCGCGCCGGCAATCGGAGCTGAAGCAACCGGCGTCATTGGTTCTTCACCGCTTGGCGAGCCGGGAACAGGTTTGCTCTTGGCGATCAGTTGGCCATCGACCCATAAACGACTGAGTCCTCGAACACGCATCAGAAATCGGTGCTTACCAGGAGTCAACGGAACATCGGCTGCCAGTCGCAGCAGCACTGGCGGTTTCCAGTCCTCGCGAATACCCCATTCGTCAAAGCGTTGCGGCAGGCGGTCGAGAAGAAATGTTTCCGAGTTCCAGCGGAGTGTTTCGGGGGGTACTGTTTCATCGGTGTTCAACCATCGATTGTGTTCCGGCATTCCTTCGTGCAGCGCGACGAGCGTGCGGCCTGTTGGAAGTTCGCCGAGATCCGGCATGACTTCCGGAGCGGGCTCAACAATGACTTCCTCACCAACGCGACGAAATCGAGTGAGCATCACTTCGTCATCAAAAGCTTCCCGGTAGACGGCGATGGCATCCAGCGATCCCCGAAAACTGTTTCCCGCCGCGCCGCCGCGTGATGAACCAATCCAGATCGCGTCGTCATCAACAACAGGAGCTTCGGCCGTGGCACCACCCATGTCCCAGACACCGGGTTGCGGCTTCCCATCGATCCAGCCGCGAACGCTTTTGGGTTCGCCAAACTTGTAGGATACGGCAATGTGATGCCAATATTTTCCGGGCGTGAATCCGCTCTTCGTGGTCCAGCGATGCCAATGTTTGTCGGCGTTCCCCTGTCCGCTGGCAGGCACCGTTGCAAACAGAAAACTGATGCCGCCTTTGCCTTGGGTTTCACGGACTCGCAGTGCCCAGTTTTGATTGTCGGCCGCAAAGCTGCTTGATCCAGTGCGACCTTTTCCGATCACATACACGTTCTCTCTGCCGCTAAGCGAACTCACCTGAACCCATGCCTCCAGCGTAATTGCATCGCCGTTAGTGAAATCGTAGGGACTTTGCACACCGGCATCGTCGAAGGAAAAGTACGCTCCTTTGCCATCCAGTTTGATGGCCGTATTGTCCGGTGCAAAGTCCGGATATTCTGGTGACCGCGGTCCAGGTGCATCTCGCAATACGCCACCGTGTGGCTGAAGCGGCGATGCTTCTTCGGCACTGAAATCCCATCGAGCGATCGGTGTGAGTTCGGCAGCAGGAACAGTTGAAACGGACATGGCCATCACCATAGTTATGATGGCTGAATGGTATCGAAAGTGATGTTTCATCGCATCGATCTATTGATTTCAGGCGGGATTTGATCGTGGTGGCAAGACCTGAATTATGGACGACAGCCATGGCACATACAATCCGGAATGTCATTCGGGGTCTGGTTCCAGTAAAGTCACGTTCCACCGACCTCCGTGTCGGCGCGGCGGCATGTCGATTTAGTGAGCGGCAAGGCGCTAGCCGCCGGTGACCGCCTGGGAAATATTGCCAAAACCCGCGGCTAGCGCGTTGCGGCTCACATTCCCCGGCCACCCTTGTTGTCGTGCCACTCAAGCTAAGGATTCCTCATGTCATCAACGAATTCAGACAATGGACCACTGAGTTCGTCGCTTGGCGACGATCCGGTCGCCATTCGAATGTATGCACGCGGCCTGGAAGCGGCGTTGGATTTCGCGACGCTGGAGTCACACGGTATTGCGGCGCAAATCACGGGCGATAATGTTGGTGATACGCTGAATTGGTACGGACTGGCCGTGCAAAAAGTGGAACTCGTC
>JBDNFT010000695.1:0-2694 GCA_041689695.1 Planctomycetaceae bacterium
GATCGAAGAACATCACCGGAGTGTCGTCGGTCCAGAGCACATTCTGTTTCAGAATTTTCCGATGTGACATCCTTCACGCTGTCAGAATAGCACCGCAATCCCCAGCGCGCAAGAAGTGGAGAAAGCTGGTCACGTGAATACTGGAACTTGAGTCAGGCTCAGCGATTGTGGATGTGCCCAATTAGAACGTATTCAACTCATCGGACCTTATGTTTTTGCGGTTATTGTGCTGAAACGAAGTCGCTCATACTGACATTGCCAGGAATCAGCAAAACAGGCAAAATCCGGAGATCACTGATGGAGAAGCTCATGAAACCCGCGAAACCGCAATCTTTGCGAATTGACGCCGACGCGGTCATTGCGCTCATCGATTGGAAAGCGACGTTTGCGGAAGCCGTTGTCGAGAATGCACAGCATTGCGCGGCTAAATCAAAGTCTTCACACTCAGTGACGCTGACAGACTTTCGCCACGCTGCCCGACAGGCGTTGTTGAAGCTTGCCGCCGCGATCGAATCCGGAGACGATGTCGATGGCCGACAAAAAGCTGCGTGAGCCATGCGCTGGGACAAAAGCAGCATCCGTCGGCCCTGACGCAAAGTTCTGGATGATGAAATTCGTTCCGGACTTCGAACGCGCTCTCGTGGACGAAAGTGCTAGACTGCAGGAACACACCGACATTACCGAGTTCCAGAATGCCACTGTGCGTACCCTGCTCGATTCCGGGATGAGCGTCGAATCTCTTACTGAGAGTGTTGGACAGGTTCTCAATGATCTTGATCCCATTGACGCAGAATGGAATTCCAGGCGGAACAGACGCCGCCTTGCACTGATTGATAAGCATATCCAGAGGTCGATCACTCCAGCGCAAAAGTTGGAGCTGTCCCGGCTGACAACGGCGATGCGTCAGCATGTGGATTCTGAGGCGAATCTACCCATCCAGGGTGCTCGAGCTCTACCCAAGAAGTTGTTGGCAGCGAACGTGAAGGATCAGGGGAATTGATCTTTGATTATCCTCCAACAGAGCCAGAGCGAACTCATGGCCCTGCGGGTTATTCGACTTACAAGTCGATTCGTCCATGGCTGCGGGACGAGTTTGTTTTTCGATGCGTTTACTGCCTGAAACGCGAGGCATGGGGACAGGTAACGGGCGAATTCGAGATCGATCATTTCGAGGCTCAAGCGATCCGGCCTCAACGACGCCTTGACTACCAGAACCTGATCTACGCATGTCGTCGATGTAACGCAGTGAAACTTGATCAACGAGTCGCCGACCCGTGGAGCCTGCTGCGGTCTCCCGATCTTCGCGTTCTGTCGGACGGCTCCGTGGATTCTGAACAGCCTGATGTGAACCGCTTGATTCTGCAACTTGATCTGAATTCGCCACGTTTGAAAGAGTAGCGAATCATGTTCATGCGGATTGTTGAGCTGGCGGCAAAGTATGACCTCGCACTTTATACAAGGCTCGCCGGAAATCCGGCGAGCCGCGAGACGTCAGTCTCCGGATAGTGTTTTCGCAATCATTTGTTATACCCCAAAATTTACCAATGGGTGCTTACGACGTGCAACAGGAACGTCTTGACATCCGTACCAGCGGCAGCACGCCGCTCCAGTTCCGCAGATTCCTGCTCAGAAAGCATAAGAGTGAGATTCATTGCACTTCTGGCTCCTTGATGACTGTTGGCAGGAAGCCAGTCCCTTGTGATCCATTCGAGTAAAAGCCAGGCATCGATAAGATGCCAGGCTTTAGTAATCGTTCCTTCACTTGCACTGCGACACGGGTTTGGGCTCGAAGTGCAGATCGCGTTCGATCGGCAAGCCCATGGGGCCTCGGATGGTTTCCAGTTCTTGAAGCGAGAAGTAGCCGAGTTCGCGTTCATGGCCGCTGACGAGACCGGAGCACATATTCTCTTCGGGGTTGAACTCAACGAGATACCATGTCCATGAACTGTCCGGAGTGAAAAATTTCAGCATCGCCATCGGGCAACGCTGTGAAGCATTTATTCCCGAGGAAACAGTCGGCCTTTCGTAGCCGAAGTCGTCAGACTTCGGAATTTTCGGTCGAAGTGCCTGCAGCGAATTGTTCGGATTTATGGTCGAAAGACACGGCGCGGAGCCGAAAAAAATGCCTCGATCACATGAGCCGCGCAGCATCAAGGGGCTCAACAGGAGGGGTGAATCATGGGGCCAACCGTCTATCGAGGGGGGATAAGGGAGGGGGGACATTCTACTTATTGCTTAAAGTACTATGTCCCCTCGACTCCCTCTGGAAGACGGTTTGCACGCAGTGCTGGAGATTGATCGTCGATAGATTTAAGACAAGTGCCAAAGTGGAATTCTGTCGCTAACCATGATTCCTCGTGTTTGGACCTTATTTCGCCGCTACGTACGACGTTGGCGGTGTGGCAGTGATCCCAAGTGGCGCACGTCTTGCGCAAAATTTATCCTCTAGGATTGACAATCTGTGATCGTTAGTGGAATATCTGGAATCGCTGACGTAACTAGGATTGGGGGTCTGATGTATGCGTTACTTGTCGTCCATCGAAGGGCTCAATATGGGGCATCGGCGGTCCGTTGGGCGGACAGTGCTGCTGTCGTGCGCGGGTATGTTCCTTTGTGGGTGCGAACAGAATGGCACGGCACCAGCCACCGGACACCGGACACCGGACACCGGACACCGGACACCGGACACCGGAC
>JBDNFT010000696.1:0-2204 GCA_041689695.1 Planctomycetaceae bacterium
AAAACACTTCCAACATCAGCAGGCCGCAAGATTCGTCCTGAATGCGTTGTTGCCCGAAGTCGGCAGCAATATCAAGGGGCACATGAAATCCGAGGCCGAACTTTTGCAGGTTTCCGGATACCAGCAACAACCGAATCGATTCCATGAACTGCTGCGAATTCTCGATGGCGAATTGAGACTCATCACCCCGACGGATCCGGACAATGTTCGATCGGATTCCGGCAGCAATGCTTTATCGAAAAACTTTCAGTTGACTCATGACTATCTGGTTACCGCTCTTCGCGAATGGTTGACCCGCAAGCAGTCAGAAACCAAACGAGGTCGAATGGAATTGCGGCTGCAGGAACGCACTTTGCTGTGGGCTGGTCGAAAGGAGCAGAAGCAACTGCCATCGTTTTTCGAATGGCAGGGCATGCTTCGATACACATCGCGTTCGTCATGGAGTCCTGCAGGTGTGACAATGATGCAGTCGGCCACTCGACTTTACGTGTCGAGATTGCTGACATTGGTAAGCTTATTGGCGATACTGTGTTTCGTCGGTTTCTTCGTGCAGGATCAGATACGGCGGCGTGCAAGTTCCACGCAAATCACAAATCGTCTTAATGACTTGTGGCAAGCTCGCGTTGAGCATGTACCAGAAATTCTTACAGCGCTGGCACCGGATCGGGCAGAATGGATTGATCGGGCAAGACTTATGGCGGACGACACCAACGCACCTGTCGCCGCTCGCACTCGAGCAATGCTCACGTTGTCCGAGACCGACGGGAACGATGTGCTCTGGCTAATGAATCGCCTTCTGGAATGCGACTCCGACGAGCACAGGTTCCTGAGAAACGGACTTGCCAAACGACAGCAGGAAATCGCCGATCTTACATGGTCAAAAATCAGCAGCAGCGACGTGACTCGCGCCCAGGTCATTCGTGCCGGCGTGACGTTGGCGCAGTTTTCTTCCGATGCTGCCCAATGGGAATTCTTCAGCCAGCAACTGGCTGATGCAATTATTCGCAGCGAACCGTTCGAGAGTCAGCCGTGGCTGAATGGGCTGGCACCGATTCGACGTCGGCTTCTGCCAACCTTGCTGGCGATCAGTCTTGACGATCAACGACCTTCCGGGCAGCGTTCACGGGCGGCTGGTGCAATTGCTTCGTTCAGTGAGTTGGATGCGGAGTTCCCGGAGGCTGCCGAATTGCTTGAACTTGTACTAGCTTCTGACGCGGCGGTGCGGTCAGCATTGGAAAGCGCTGCGACGAGGCGCTGCGAGGATTTGCTTCCTTTGCTGAAAATAGAAACGGATGTGCAACTCGAACAAGACCGCATCACCCAGGATCAGCATGTTGTAAATCGCAAAGCAGCGGCCATTGAACAGGCTCAGCGGCTGGGGCATGATGCTCCGTTCTGGCAACATCTGAATGAAGAGAAGGACCCTCGCGTCCGCACAGTGCTAATCAATGACTTTGCACTCCCATTGCTCAGCTGGGATGATATTCAGCGACGGCTCCGAAGCCAGCCAGCTCGTTGTCGGCAGGCTATTCTGCTCGGAATTCCCCAACGACTGACGCTGCTGACGACAATGCAGCGGGATGAACTGAAATCATTGTTGCTGCAGTTGTATCGTACCGATCCGGACGCCGGAGTTCATTCGGCAGTTGAATATGTCCTGAGGATCACAGCCGGCGATGCGACAGTCTATGGCGCTCAGTTTCAAATGTCCGAGGCGCGAGCAAAAGCCGGCAACTGGAGCGTGCTTTCAAATGGAATCTGCATGGTGTCGCTGGATCGACCTGGGCTTGTGTCATTCGGCTCAGATTCGGTGAAAGCCACCGTGAACGATTCTCCGTCGGCCAGAACAGTCACGATCGACTATCCGTTTGAGATCAGTTCCACAGAAATTACGGTCCGACAGTTTCATCAGTTCCGTGCCAGCAGTAGTCCGGCACTCGCAGTGACGCCATCGACGGATTGTCCGATGAATAGTGTTAATCTGTTTCAAGCAATGCAGTTCTGCCGTTGGCTCAGCGAGCAGGAGCCGGACTTCGATGCGAAACGTTGTGTCTATCCGCCAGTGGACACAATCGGCGATGGGTTACTACTGGCTCCCGACTATCAACGCTGGCCCGGTTTCCGTTTACCGACTGTCGATGAATGGGAGTATGCCGTCAGGGCGGGCACAATAACCGATCGTTTTTTTGGCAGTCACGACGATC
>JBDNFT010000697.1:0-2450 GCA_041689695.1 Planctomycetaceae bacterium
CGTTTAACGGCGAGCCGTAGGTGTAAGCAAATTACAAATGCACGAGTGCCTTTTCGGCCCCACTGGCCCTGTGCCAGTGAACCGCAGGTTTGGAAACTAAGCAGGAGCGGCACGAACGCGACAGGTCTGTCCCCGCTAGCTTTACGCTAGTGGAACAGAGGTTTGACAACTGTGATGAACGACAACGCACAGCATCTTTTTCATTCCCGCTAATTGAACTTCGCGTCTTATGACGACAGGACGATAAGAAACACAAATTGCGATTCATCGTCCTGTCATCAATCGTCCTGTCAAACATTGATAACTCCGGTGGGACTCATGCGATTCATGGGATTTATGCGTCCTGTCCCCAATCGTCCTGTCAAACGTTGATAAAGAGAACGTTTCAATCAATGATCGGTGCCACCATAAGCACCAGCGTTTACCTCGCGATAACGCGGCTGTGTGACACTCGTCGCGTCGAAATAATCGTCAGACAATTCCTGAGCGGTGAAACGTCCACTCGAAGTACGTCAGGCTTTCCAGCCTGACTTGAAGCAGAACAAGTCAGCCTGGAAAGGCTGACTTACTTTATTTCCGGAACCTTCCTAACTTGCGCACGGATGCTCTACTTCAATCCATAAAATTTCTGCGCAGTGCCACCAAAGATCGCGGTTTGTTCTTCCGTGCTGATCGCGCCGAGAACTTCGTTCAGCGCAGAGAATGCGATTTCGTAGCTGGCGGCGAGTTCGCACACTGGCCAGTCAGAACCGTACATGCAGCGTTCCGGGCCGAAGGCTTCCAGGGCGACGTCCACGTAAGGTTTCAGATCCGCAGGTTTCCAGTTTTTCCAGTCGGCTTCGGTGACCATGCCGCTGAGTTTGCAATAGATGTTCGGGAACTTCGCGGCGGCTTGCAGATCCTTCTTCCAGTCATCGATCTTGTGGTCTTTGATCTTGGGTTTTGACAAATGATCAATCACCATCGGTAATTCCGGCAGCATCTGGCCCAGCGTTACCGCGTGTTTCAAGTGCTGAGTGAAGAACAACAGATCAAACGGGACTTTGTGTTTCTGCAAAACTTTTAGCCCTCGGAGAACATCCGGGCGGACGATGAAGTTGTCGTCCGGTTCGCCGTGAGTAATATGTCGGATGCCGACGAATTTCGGATGCTTGATGAATTCACTCAGTTGCTCTTCACATTTTTCTGATGCCAGGTCCACCCAGCCGACAACGCCTGCGATAAAGTCGTTCTGTTCTGCGAGTTTCAATACCCAACGATTTTCTTCGAGATTGTGCTGCGTCTGAACGAACACGGATTTGTCGATGCCACACATCTTGAGATGTGGCTTGAGATCTTCCGGCAGATAGTCGTGACAAATCGGCTCGTGTTTTGGCTCGTGAAGCCATGCGTAGTCGAATGGCAGGTCTAGTTTCCAGAAATGTTGATGTGAATCAATAATCATCGGGAGGCTCCAGTGGCACGAAGATCGTCAGGAAGACATAATTGTGGCGAGTTTCGGCGAAGTCGTCGAGCGAACAGGATGCACGCAGGTCGCTCGGCTGGGGAAGTCGGGCTAAACGGTTCGAATTGCTCTCATCCATCCAATCACGATAATCGGTTCATGTGGATCAGGTTGTCTTTCGTGAACAGGTGATGCCTGCAGGCTGCGTCATTGTTTCGTCTTTTAACGCCTCACGCTGATTCAGGAGTTATGTTTCCGAGGATTCTCAACAGGTCTTGCACTGCGCTCGGGGTGTTCCCGGATTTCAGCAACTGTTGTGAGTCTGGCGATGAACTCTGATGCGTCAACCTCCCGTCAGACGACTGTCGTCACCGATCCACGGAATTGCCCGTGTACGCCGGAGAGACTCGACATGACCACAACGACTCAGGAATATCGCAACGCTGCCGCAGCGCCTGGGGTGCCACCAAAAATCAGTAGTCGGCCTGACGGATCGGCGCCACGATCGAATTCTGGTGTGCGCGAGTTAACCGCCATGGGGATTCTTACGGCACTGCGACGACGCTGGGTGCCGGCCTTGATGCTTGCGATCCCGGCCGCACTGCTGGCCAGCGCGATTGTGTGGGTTCAGATTCCGGCGAAATATGAATCGTCGGCCGTTCTGAAGATTCAGCAGTTTGAACAGAACATTGCATTCGGAAACGGAAATCGCAGCACTGAATTCCTGACATACGTAGATACGGCAAAAGCTTTCATCAAGAGCCGAGGAGTTCTGAAATCAGCACTTCGCAATCCCAAAGTTGCGGAATGCCGCACGCTTAGCAGCATTCAGCATCCCGTGGAATGGTTGATGAAGGAACTGTCCGTCGATGGACAAGTCAGCCCGGAATTTTTAAAGATCAGTCTGCAGGGCGATATTCCTGAAGACCTGGCGTTGATTGTGAATGACATCAAAAGCTCGTACCTGAACGAAGTTGTCTACAACGAACGCAATAAACGCATCGAA
>JBDNFT010000698.1:0-6874 GCA_041689695.1 Planctomycetaceae bacterium
AGAGGAGGACGGCTGCACAAAGTGCAGCCGTGAGAAAGCCTCCTCTCCGAGTCGGGTCAAACGATGCGCCCCCCTTCCGGAATAGAACTCACCTAAAATTGTTTTGGGCAGATTGCTATTTGTCGCGCACCCCAGGCTGTGTCGGCCCATCCGGGCCTGAAAAATCTGGTTCCTGTGCATTCTGACACAAACGCGCCATTTCAACGTCCTGACGAATTTGCTTCACCAGAATCTCGATCGAGTCAAAAGATTGCAACGGTCGTATCTCTGACAACAAATCGACCTTCATGACCTTGTCATAAAGATCACCGCTGAAGCCATCAATGTGGCATTCAATCTTCTCACGATGCTCACCGAATGTTGGATTTGGCCCAATGCTGACAGCAACCGGATAACGTCGCCTATCGAGCTCCGTGTACCCGGCGTAGACTCCGTGAGCTGGCAGCAATGTCGCAACGTCTGCAAGATTCGCCGTTGGAAAGCCGAGCCCTGCCCCGCGACCAGCTCCGCGTCGCACAACTCCCGTCATTCGATACGGATGCCCCAACAGTTCAGTCGCCCGTCGCAGGGATCGACTGCAGAGAAGCTCGCGAATTCGGCTGGATGAAATGAGTTGACCGTTCGTTTCAACTGGACTCACGATATGGCACGGAAGTGATGCACGCTGGCAAAGCTTCTGCAGCATCGCCGTGTCGCCCCTGCGATCTCGACCGAATCGAAAATTCGGTCCTTCGACAACACCCTTCGCATCAAACGTATCAACAATAACAGACTGAAAGAATTTCTCCGCCGACATCTCCAGCAGCGACTGAGTCACGGGCAGCACAATCACAGAATCCGCTCCAGCAGCACGCAGCAACTCGATGCGATCTTCGACCGTAGTCAGAATCGGTGGCGTGAATTCCGGACGCAGGACCGCGATCGGATGCGGATCAAACGTCACCGCGACAGCCTGAGTCCCCTGCTCTGCGGCCAGTTGCCGTAGCGCTGCCAACATTACGGCATGACCCAGGTGAACCCCGTCAAAGTTCCCGATGGCAACACAGCTATGTAATTGGTCAGACGTTACTGGGATAGACAATGGTTTCATGTATCGTGAATTGTCAGGTTCTTTTTACAACACAGAAAATAATGAAGTACAGGCTTTGTCCCGCCGAACGACCAGTCTATCTGGCTCTCAGACGATGGCATGTACTCCGGTGAGCAGAACTACTTCTGTCCCATTATGCATTCCAGGCCCGATCCAAAAACCCACGACTTCAGCCGCAAAATCCAAAACAAAATACGCAGATTCAAGCCGTAACTTATACGGATTTGAATGCAGTGCGAATAGACTCTGAAGCTTCCGATTTTCAACTTCTTAAACAGGAAATCAACACATCGATGGACGACGTCCTGCCGCTTGCCTGATGGCCAATCATTGCCCATAATCATTGACAGAGGACGCATCGGCGGACTGACGTCCTGCCGTTCGCCGTGAAACTTTTCCTTCTGTTACGAAAGCTGACCATGACCAAACTCAAATCCTTAACCTGCCAAGTGCTCCTGATGATTATCGCGTGTCTGGCACACGGAACATCGGTTGCCGACGAAGCAATCAAGCATTCGTTCTTCGTCGCTGGGCCATCGTTCACTGGCATCATCGGGGAAGATGATGCCGAAGTCTGGAACTCTGGCAAAGCCGGCGCGAGGGATGGATTCATACTGCCAAACGGTAACGCTCTCATCGCATGGGGAGATGAAGTCAAAGAGCTGACTCGCGACAAGAAGGTTGTTTTCCACTACGTCAAGTCCGCCGACAACAACGAGATCGGTACGGCGCAGCGACTGGAAAATGGCAATACGCTCATCACAGAACTCGGCAAAAAACCACGCTTGCTTGAAGTCTCGACTGAAGGCAAGATTGTCGTGGACATGCCGCTTCAACCGGAAACCGATAACGCCCACATGCAAACGCGCATGGCTCGCAAGTTAGCAAATGGCAACTATCTGGCACCGCATCTGCTGGCGTTCAAGGTGAAGGAGTACACTCCAAAAGGCGAAGTCGTGAAAGAATTTGCCACCGACATGGAAGACCTTGGTGGCCGCGCCGCAGAGAACTGGCCCTTCACGGCCATCCGACTTAAGAACGGACACACACTCGTCAACTTGACCCATGGAAACAAGACTGTGGAATTCGACAGTGATGGCAAAGTGACCTGGAAAGTCGGCAACGATGATTTCCCGGACCTCAAACCATTTGACGATCCGTGTGGAGCCCAACGCCTTCCAAACGGAAACACAGTGATCTGCAGCTATCACGCAGAAAAAGGCATCAAAGTCTTTGAAGTGACCCCCGACAAGAAGATCGTCTGGACCTACACCGGCCCCCACCGCGCGCACGAGATCCAGATACTTACGACCAACGGCAAGCCAATTGAGGGTCTGCCGTTGAAGTGACCTGCGAATTCTCGCGACATCTCAAAATTTAACGGCTAAGACGATTCTGACAAATTTAACATGGCGAAGTCGCTCAGTCCGGCGGAATCGACCGCAATTAAGGCTCAAAAATCGTAGCAATCAGCCTGGATTTTCAACACGGCCACAATTCCGAAAGCCGTTCTGAGTTGCAAAACCGATAGAAACGTCAGGTTAAGTAGATGTCGTTCGAAGGGCATGAACGAGCGAATTTTTATAAACGTTAGAATCGGCACATTCGTCAAAGTCCGCGTTGAGTTCTCATCCAAAGATTCAGGGAATTGAATGTTTTTCTCAACCGCCGAGACGCTCTATATGATTCGTAGATCTGTTTCTTTACTTGCGGTTCTGCTGACAGTCTCAGTATCGATTCCGATCTATGGCCAGACTGCGGAATCGCTATCCGGCGATCGCTTCGCAGATACCCTGCAGAAACTTCAGCAGCGGATGGAAGCTCTGGAAACTCAGAACGCGCGACTGGAATCGGAGTTGAAGCTACAGCAACAATCGGACATCAGTGATGAATCTGAGCCTGAGGAATCTCAGGATTCCGAATCTCCCATCGGTTCAGAAGATGCTCCGGATTCCCTTGAGGATCTACTGCAGGCAACGGAGACGACAGACGACCGTCTGAGCAAGATCGAAGAAGGAATCAAAAAGGACGCTGAGGCTGCAAAGAAGAAGAAAGAGGAAGACGCGAAGAAGGACAAGAAGTGGTTCGAGAAATACACAATTCGGGGATATGCCCAGTTTCGTGTGAATGAAGTTTTCAACAACGATGGACCTGCAAAGGCCCATCATGTTGGGGACAGCTCGGTCGGTGACAATCAGAGCTTTCTGATCCGCCGTGCCCGACTTGTCTTCTCAGGCGACGTCTCTGAACATCTTTCTCTTTACTTTCAGCCTGACTTCGCGTCTAACGTTCCAGGAAGTCCGGATGCCAATCAGTTCGCTCAGATTCGAGACCTTTACGCGGATGTGGCTCTCGACGACGAAAAGGAACTACGCTTTCGAATTGGGCAGTCCAAGATTCCCTACGGCTGGGAGAATCTACAGTCCAGTTCCAACCGACTGCCTTTGGACCGCAGCGATTCACTGAACAGCGCCGTCCGAAACGAACGTGATCTCGGGATTTTTTGCTATTGGACTCCTGTCGAAGTGCAGAACACTTTCAAATACATCATGGATGAAGGGCTGAAGGGATCGGGAAACTATGGTCTTTTTGGAGTTGGCGTTTTCAATGGTCAGGGTGGTTCGCTTCGTGAGCAGAATGATGACCTGCATACCGTAGCTCGTGTCGCTTATCCGTTTTGGTTGAACGACAGCCAACTGGTTGAAGTCGGGATGCAGGGCTACACTGGGCAATACACGGTCTTGACAAGCCCAATCAGCCCGCTTGGAGTTGGTGCTGCGACGGCTCCGGGCAACAATCCCGACGGAATCAAAGATGAACGTCTTGCGTGGACTTTCATCTATTACCCGCAACCCATTGGATTTCAGTCGGAATGGACCGTCGGGCGTGGTCCGTCACTGAATGATGCTCAGACCAATATCGGCCACTCAGCCCTGTACGGCGGCTACGCGATGGCGATGTACCGCCAGAAACTTGAAAAAGGTGAACTGATTCCATTTGCTCGCTGGAACTACTATCAGGGCGGATACAAAACGGAACGAAATTCACCACACGCGCAGATTGAAGAGTGGGAGTTTGGTACCGAATGGCAGTTCTCCAAATCACTCGAACTCGTCGCGATGTACACAATCACCGACAGAACCAACACTCAGGCCATCGGCACAGCAAATACTCGATCGTATGAACAATTCAATGGGCAACTCTTGAGATTCCAGGTGCAGGTGAATTATTAGGCTTACCTCCCACCACCACCATCACTTGGATGCTTGCTGAGGCCGTTCCCACCGTCCACGCCTCCTACCAATCACTAAGTCTCGACTTATCTTTTCAAGAAGTACCCACAGGCCATTCGAAGATGTCTGGCACCCGCCAGCGATTCTGCAACCACGCTGCATCCATTCCGCCCATAACGGAATTTCTTGATTGTCCGGATTGTGCCGGGACAGAATGTGCCTCTACGGCGATCAAACAGTCTTTGCCTTGAATCCCCAACACCTTTAGACTCAGTGGGTTCTACGAAGTTCCTCCCCCCAGTCCAGCTGAGTCACTGCATGAATCCCATCAATTTTGCTCTCCGCCGCCCAAAGACCGTCATGGTTTTGCTGCTGGCGATTGTTATGGCGGGACTCAGCGTCATCAGGCCGACGACAGTCGATAACTGGCTGCGCGAACGAGGTGTGGAACTCCCGCTGAAACGCATGGCAGTGGATATTTTTCCGGCCCTCAACCTGCCTGTGATTTACGTCTGTCAGCCCTACGGCGGCATGGATCCTGCGCAGATGGAAGGACTGCTGACCAACTACTACGAATACCATTTCCTCTACATCAACGGCATTCATCATGTGGAAAGTCGCAATGTCCAGGGTAATGCGTTGATGAAGCTCCAGTTCCACCCCGGCACTGACATGGCTCAAGCGATGGCAGAAACGATCAACTATGTGAATCGTTCTCGTTCCATGATGCCGCCTGGAACTGTTCCTCCATTTGTGATGCGATTTGATACCGGCAGCGTACCGGTTGGCTATCTGGTCCTGTCGAGCGGCACGAAAACGATCGCCGAGATTCAGGACCAGGCATTGTTTAAAGTCCGCCCGATGTTTTCTTCACTGCCCGGTGTTTCTGCGCCGCCTCCGTTTGGAGGATCGGCACGCAGTATCGTGATTCGTGCCAACCCGGATCGCCTGCGGGCCTACGGGATCTCGCCGGACGAAGTGATCAGCGCGCTGACGACGGGAAATACGATCAGCCCGTCCGGAAATATTCATCTCGGCGAATTCTTTCCGGCGGTGCCCACGAATGGCATGGTTCGCGATATTCGCGAACTCGGCCAAATCCCCCTGAAGACCGGCGAACAAACCGTTTACATGCGCGATATCGGCACGATCGAAGATGCAACTGACGTTACCACCGGTTACGCTTTGGTCAACGGCCGCCGCGCTGTTTATATCCTTGCGACCAAGCGAGCGGACGCTTCTACGATGAACGTCATCAGCGAGATTCGCAACGCGCTGCCGAAGATGCAGAGGGAACTTCCGGACGACATTCAGGTGGCGTTCGAATTCGATCAGTCTCCTTATGTGACTCGCGCGATTCGGAGCCTCGTGGCCGAAGGGATGCTAGGGGCCATCCTGACGGGCTTGATGGTTCTGCTCTTCCTGCGAGACTGGCGGAGTGCGTTGGTTGTTGTGTTGAACATCCCACTGGCGATCCTGTCCGCGATCGTCGGGCTGTGGCTGACCGGACAAACCATCAACCTGATGACCCTGGGCGGACTCGCACTGGCCGTTGGGATTCTGGTCGATGAAGCGACCGTCGAAATCGAAAATATTCACACGCAGCTTCAGAGTTCCAAATCTGTAGCTCATGCCGTGCTCACCGGAAATCAGCAAACAGCGGTGCCCCGCCTGCTCGCCATGCTCTGCATTCTGGCGGTTTTCGTACCGACGTTCTTTATGGAAGGCGCTCCTCGCGAACTGTTCGCTCCGCTCTCACTGGCGGTGGGGTTTGCCATGATCAGTTCGTACCTGTTATCGAGTACCTTTGTGCCGATTCTCTGCGTATGGCTGCTGAAGAAGCATGATTCAGGGACAGCGTCGGAGACAGACACAGCACAATCGCAGTCACCCCGCGAAAATTTCTTCGTCCGCAGCTATCGATCGCTGGTTCGTATCAGCGTTGCCACGCGCTGGATCACAGTGCCCGTGTATGTAGGCCTGTGTGCGGTACTATTGTGGTATTCGTCGCGACAGATCGGTGTGGAAATCTTTCCGACGATTGATGCCGGTGAGTTCCGCTTGCGAATGCGGGCTGCCGACGGGACACATATTGACTCCACGGAAGCGATTGCAAAACAAGTCCTAGATACTATCAGCGAGGTTGTCGGTCCGAAAAACATTCGACTGACGCTCGGCTATGTCGGGACGGTTCCGGCGTCGTTTCCCGTCAACGCCGTGTATCAGTTTTCTCGTGGCCCTGAAGAAGCGATTCTGAGAATTGCACTTCAGCCCGGCAGCGGTATCAGTACCGAACAGATGAAGGCCGAACTCCGGACGACACTGGCAGAAAAGTATCCTGGCGTCCGATTTTCATTCGAACCAGCCGACATCGTCAGCGAAGTGATGAGCTTTGGCTCTGCGACACCGATTGAAGTCGCAGTCCGTGGCGGATCGATTGTTGAGAACCGCGCGTTTCTGAAGAAGGTTCAGGATTCCATATCGTCGATCTCTTCGCTGCGTGATATCCAGGTGGTGCAGTCACTGGATTACCCAACGATTGATGTAAAAA
>JBDNFT010000699.1:0-4758 GCA_041689695.1 Planctomycetaceae bacterium
GACTACATCAACGCGCACGGAACCAGTACACCGCTGGGCGATATTGCTGAAACAAATGCCATTCGCGCAGTGTTTGGCAGCCATGCCGATGCGCTGGCAGTATCCAGTACCAAAAGTCAGCTTGGACATCTGCTGGGCGCGTCGGGAGGAGTCGAATCAGCGTTCTGCATTGCCGCCATGCAGCGTCAGATCGCTCCACCGACAATCAATCTTGAAGAAGCGGACGAAGAATGTGATCTGGACTATGTGCCTGATAAGCCCCGCAACATGCGAATACGCACGACCATGAAGAACAGTTTCGGTTTCGGCGGACACAATGCCTGTTTGATCTTTGGCGAGGCATAACGAAGATGCTGGAAGTCGATTCACGTATTCAGATCCCGGACTCAGAATTCACGTTTGCGTTTTCACGCAGCGGCGGTCCGGGCGGCCAGAATGTCAATAAAGTTTGTTCCAAGGCATTGATGACGTGGGACGTAACGCAATCACCATCAATACCGCAGGACATTCGTGAAAGATTTCTGTTGCGTTATCGTCGCCGGATTACGAAAGAAGGCGTGCTGCAAATCACCAGCCAGCGATACCGTGATCAGGGCCGAAACACTCAGGACTGCCTGAATAAACTCGTCGAATTATTACTGAGCGTTGCGATCGCTCCGACTAAGCGAAAACCCACGGCTCCATCACGCGGCGCGAAACAGCGTCGTCTGCAGGACAAGCACGTGCGATCCGACAAGAAGCAGGGCCGGCGTCGCCCGAGTTTGGGGGACTGACGTTTGTAACCACGGTTGGCGTCTCGTTTGGTCCAGCCTCTTCCGTCGTGAAACTCTGTGGCCGAAGTGGCGTTGGCCAACTGCCAGTGGCGCCCGGTTAGATAACGACGATCTCAGTGGTTTCGCTCATGGACTATTCATGTTGTTCACGAAGCGGGAAATCATTTGATGTTCACTCAGTTCGCTGCGTTGCGCCAGTAGGGTATTCATCAGCGTGAGCGGAAAACTTGGCAGCTCAGTGCTGATTCCACAGACTTCGTAGGTGTCTCCGCGGAGTCGATGCACAATCACTTGTTCTCCGTCGAAACACCACACTTCGCCGACTCCGAGTCCGGCGAAGACCCGCATCTTCAGACTCGAACTGCGGCTGATGTCCACTTCGATTACCAAATCCGGCGGCGCGTGAATCTCCATATCGACATGGCTGATCCCGTGCATGGTTGCCGCGTGAGAAATGTAGTAGCTCTCATCCGCCTCGAACCCTCGCTGTTTGCGTTCGCGTTTGAACGTTGTTGATTTCGCACTGTGAATTTCGACCTGGTGATGAAACGTGAACATTTCGATCATGCGTCCTATGAGACGGCTGACGTTTTCGTGCAAATAGGATGGTGACATGATTTCCAGTTCTCCTTGATCGTAGGTCAGCCGGCCGCGCGGACAATCTGCATTCTCGCACAGATCAACGTAGGTCTGCCATGAAACGTTGCCGAGCGTCACACGCTGTTCCGCGCCTTCAACAGGAGTAGCGATTACCATTTGTATTATCCTTTTGCTGTAAAAAGGGCTGTATTCTCCAGCACTATAACGCGGACACCCAGCATCCACATCACTATTCGCCAGGAGCGCACCAGTTACGGGCTGGATAGGCAAATAAATTGTCAATGATACAGTCAACGGCCCCCTGCTGGCTTGCCCAGCAGGAGCAAAAGATTTGAAATTATCAGGAGGAGACGAAAACGCCACCGCCCCGGTTGGCTTGTCCAACCGGATCGGATAGTTTCACTTTCGCCCAGGAGGCTACTATGACTTCGACTCAGCTCCGTCATATCCGGGCATCCTCCAGCAACCATGTGGAACAGCCTGCGAAACGAAGCCTGCAAACGTGAACGAGGATCTGGTAAAGATGATTACTAACCATGTACTCGCAGCGTTGGGCAAGGCATAAAGGTAGGTCCCGCTTGCCGAGCGGACTTTCGCCGAAAGGCGAAGCGTGTGGGTTACCGCATTGTGTGATCATTAAAGTGTACCGTGATCTCCGGCGACCTGATTTTGAAATGGCAGCACCTCTGGTGGCAAGTCGAATAGTCCTGCCCGGCAGGCAGGACCTACAGAAGAAGTCAGTTCCCTGATGAGCGGCGCGTATGGACTGGAAGACGTGTGTCTGTCTGTTCCAACCGTGGTCGGTCGAACGGGTGTGAAGAGCCACATCGAAATCGATCTGTGGTCCAAAGAAAAGACGGCCCTTGTTCAGAGCGGCAGCGGGCTGAAGGAAACGATTGCTCAAGTGTTGAAAGGATAACGGGCGAGCGGCGTGGCGTCAGCCCGCCGGTACATCCGAGATTTCTGGTGGTCAAGGCAACCTGTAGGTGTATTTGACTTCAGGAATTGCAAAATGTTGACTATTGCCATTCCGCTGGACGCGGTGACCAATCCCGATTGCCTAGGAAATCAGAGACGCACTGACTCAAACTCAGACGACACGTATTCCAAAGAGCGGATTCACCGGCATCGTTGGCAGATGCAGTCTTTACGAATTCATTGAATGAACCCGCGAACCGATCCATCAGGCGCCCCGCGAGTATTTTGGACAGGCTATAGCTGAGCTCCTGTCGATCATCCGGCGCGGAGAACGATGTTCCAATCCAGAAATCCTGAATGGTATCTTCGTTCCAGCACATCTGATGTTTCTTCGCGAGTTCTTTGGTCATTTCCTCACGATGGGCTCCTGCCACTTCCTGTTCAGCAAGCTGAGTGACACCTTCGTTCAGCCAAAGCGGCAAATCAAGATGTCGCAACAGACTATGTGTTAATTCGTGAGCAATCGTTGCGTCCGGAAAAGAAATCATACCGGCAAGTACCGCTATGTGGCCGTAGTCGTCGGCAATGTACATACCACTGCTTCCGCCGAATTCTCCTTCTTCCGGATACCGATCCGAGATATAGGTGAAGTAAGTTTCAGCATCATGAAACAGCAGCACGACATGCTTTCCATAACCATCGTCGCACGCCATGTCGCCAAGTAACGCAAGGATCTTCATTCGAGCCGTTTCGCAATAGCGAATCAAACGCTCACTTTCAGGCTCGCTGCGTGAGCACAAAACCAGGAATTCCTTTGACTCCCAAATGGCATAGTCGTTCTTGAGTGTATTGGCGAGTTGGCTTAACCAATGCGCGGCAATCTCTGTCCAAAGTTCGTGCGGTTCGACACCGGTGCCAACTGTTTGAGCCCATTCAAAGATATTGGGCCAGTTTGGGCGCGGCAATCCGTCCCGGATTTCAAAGCCACCTTCGATGTGGGAAATGCGAAATGGTTCTGCAGCCATTTTTTGAAACTCCGGGACGGGAAGAATAGCCCGTCGGATTGGCACGAGACTGACTGGAATAAGCTTCCAGCCGACGACGTGAACTGTACAGACTCAATATAAAAACAGAATCAATATAAAACCAAAAGACCGCTCGCCGTGGCGACGCCTAAAACGCCCGAGCTATATTCCCGACACCGTCATCGGCGTAGGGCAGCCACAATAGCGCGATACGAACAACGGCCGTGTCTGTTTTACGAGGTGAGACTTCCAGGCTGCCGAACTTCATCAGGTCCGTGTCGAGCGAATCTGCGATCTGTTGGACTTCCGTTTCAACAGTCATGTTGAGTTCTTCACGTTCCTGCAACAACGCGGCGTATTGTTCCTCCGCCGCACGGACGTCGCCAGCTTCTGAGGCAATTGCCGAAGCAGACTTAATCGCGCTGCCGGCGCGGGAAATGTTCGTCGCGCTCGCCAGCTTGCGACCGAATAACGCACCAAGGACGCTCGTGCCAAAACTGACTGCGGTAGAAAGCGTCTTCGATGACTTCTGCGCTTTCTCCTTTTCGATCTTCTGCTCAGCGCGGCGAATCTTGCCGTCAAGAGTTGAGAACTTTGTCGTGTACTTACGACGGAGTTTTTCGACAAGACGGTCACGCTCTTCACGAGCACTCATACGAAGACGGATGCGGAAATCGGATTCAGATTCGCCTGGCGAAGATGTTTGTTTCAATTCTTCGCAGGTGAAGACGGACAGTTTTCTGTCGCGGTAAAGATGATTCTTCAACGCGGTGGTCCAGCCGGTGTAGGATTTCTTTTGAGTCACTTCAGCGGGCAAATCGCGATAATCAGCCTCCGCAAATTCAGGTTCGTTCAGAATCTCTGGCAGATCAGATTCGTCCCATTCATCGGATTCCATCCACGGATCGGCGGGGACAGAATTGCCGGCCAGTCGAATCAATGTCACCGGATCCCAAAGATCAATGCTGTTCTTTGCGTCGATGAAATGTACACGCGATTGAGCCAACAGCGACGGCCGATAGACAACTCCAGTCACATGCATGTGAACGGGAAGAAAGAACTCCGGAATCCCAGGTGGCAGCACCGGCCTCGCCGGCTGGCTTGGGAGTTCAGCCTGCGGAGCGGCATATTTCTGTGAACTGGCCAAAGCAGCCGCAGCATTCGTGTTCGCCGAAACTGGATCAGACTTCTTCAGCGGAGCCATCAGGACTTCGATCTGCTGACGACTGACAGGACCACGAAGATACGACAACGCCCAGCGGCTGCGAAACACCGTCGGCGCGTTTTCGTGAACATTGTTCATCAGGAATACGCGGGTTCCGAGGCCCGCCAGAGTTTGCTCCATTGCCTGGCGATCGAACGTCGATCCAACGGAGTTCGCGGCACCTTCGAGACCTTCGAGGACTCGCATTTTGTCGCGTTCCGTTTGCAGGCGTCCGAGA
>JBDNFT010000700.1:0-3183 GCA_041689695.1 Planctomycetaceae bacterium
AATGTCATCTGGCAAGGCGACGCGGCTGCTCACATCATCCAGTCGTTGACTCTTGCAGCGACACCCGCCGTGCCGCTGAATATCACTGGTCCCGGCACGTTGAAAATTCGCGAAGTGGCTCAGGCGTTCGGCAATCGTTTCGGTATCGAGCCCACGATCACGGGGACCGAAGACAAAGTGGCGTGGCTGAATAACGCATCGAAGTCGCATGCGATGTTCGGTCTGCCCGAGGTTTCGCTGGATCAGATGATCGAATGGGTGGCGACATGGCTGGAACGCGGCGGCGTGACGCTGAATAAACCGACACACTTTGAAGCTCGCGGCGAAGGATATTGAAGGATGCAGCCCTGGCGACAACATCTGAATGCCGGGCAGGTCATTCCTGCCTGTCCGTTAGCGCTCAACGATGATGGATCATGGTCCGAACGTCATCAGCGGGCGCTGGTTCGCTACTACGTTGAAGCGGGTGCTGGTGGTTTGGCTGTCGGAGTGCATTCGACTCAATTTGCAATTCGCGATCCGCAGCATGGACTCTACCAACCACTGCTGAAGAATGTTTCAGAATGGCTCTCAGAATCACTGCTCACGGGAACGCCATTCGTTCGAATTTCCGGAATCTGCGGACAGACAACTCAGGCAACAGCAGAGGCGGAATTCTCAGTCGAACACGGCTATCACGCCGGTCTTCTGAGCCTCGCCGCGTTGCGCGATGCGACGGAAGAGGAACTGATACGCCACTGTCAGTCCGTTTCGAACATCATTCCGATTGTCGGATTCTATCTGCAGCCAGCCGTCGGCGGACGCGTGCTGTCATACGCATTCTGGCGCAAGCTGGCGGAAAATGAACGCGTTGTTGCCATCAAGATCGCTCCCTTCAATCGCTACCAAACGTGGGACGTCATTCGCGCCGTCATTGATTCCGGGCGCGAAGACCTGGCTCTGTACACTGGCAATGACGACAACATCATCGTCGATCTGCTCACACCATTTACGTCGTTCGGAACGACGAGGTTTTTCGCCGGAGGACTCCTGGGACAGTGGGCCGTGTGGACCAGAAATGCTGTCGATATGCTCAAGGATATTCAACAGGTTCGCTCGACGGCGACTCTATCGGCAGAATGGTTGTCGAGAAATGTGGCCCTCACAGATGCCAACGCGGCGGTGTTCGATGCTGCGAACCGTTTCGCGGGTTGTATTCCGGGGATCAATGAGATACTTCGACGTCAGGGATTGATGCCATCGAACCGTTGTCTCGATCCGTACGAGGTTCTGTCGCTTGGCCAGTCCAGCGAACTGGACCGAGTCATCAATGCCTACCCATCGCTGGTTGATCACGAATTCGTTCGAGAGAACCTGGATCGCTGGCTGGCGTAAGCGCTCGCGCTTTTCCAAAGCTGGTCGCTGGAGTTCTGCAACCCCTGCGGCATGTCACTGAGCAAATTGAGGTTCTGCGCGAAATGCAGCGCGAAGTGTTTTCGCGGCGATTCAGCCACGGATGTGGCGACAGCACATAGCCGTGGGTGGAACCCACAGGAAGCGTAGAAAATAAATGCCATGAGCCTCGGAGAGGCGACAGCAGATCACTTGCCAGCGTCAAATCCGTCGTTGGTACCGAATGGTGTGTTCTTGCGGAGTCTCGCCAGATACGCGACGCCCTCCCGCGAGATCTCTCGGTGCCAGACATCCAGAGCCGTCGGCCAGACTGCGGGCTTTAGTAACTCGACTAACGGAATCTTCTCGAAGACCAGATGTGACTGACTGCCTTCATAAACGATCCCGACATTATCAGCATCAATTCGGGTGAGACTGGGATACCCGGCTCCGAGTCCTTTGTCGAGCAGCAGGTGATGCGAACCTGGCCAGGTCTGACCATCGTCAAAACTGACCTGAATCGTGTGATGAGTTCGCCCTTTCTGAGTGTGTGGATTGGCAAACAACAGGATGTGTTTCTCCTGCCCGTCCTGCCGATAATTCATACGCAGAAGGCTGCCGTTGCAGTTGGGCTCGATCAGCGTATTCCGGCTCGTCGGATGCGGCTGCCATGTTTGCCCGAGATCCTTCGTAATGACAACGGCTCTGAATCGCTCGTGATCGTTGCGAATATTCAGCATGATCGAATCGTCACCGAGCTGTACCGCCTGGCATTCATTGCCGCCGCTGTATCCGGGCTGGCCCACAGTCCAGGTTTCCCCATGATCACGACTAATCATCAGCGTCGCGAAAGTCGCCCGTGCTTCACGTCCTGTGCGACCTTGTACCGGCATCACCAGCGTTCCGTCAGCCAGTTGAATTCCCTGCTGAGGCGACGGAGCCAACAGCCACCACGATTCCTGCTTGAGTTTTTGAGTCAGATTCTCCGGCTTCGTCCATGTGAGTCCATCGTCCTTCGAACGCACCATCATGAACTGAGCCGCCTTACCAATTTCAAATCCCGGCTCGGAGCCATCATCAACCCACTGATGCTTGCCGGGTTTGCCGTTCATCCAGAGTGCGAAACAGAAGATTTCGCCGGTCTGCTGATCGATGATCAGGCCCGGATCACTGCAACCGTTCTGTTCCTGCGGCAGGCCGCCGAACTCACCCATGTCCATGATCACGCGCGCGGGTTCCCATGTCTGACCGCCGTCAGTGCTGCGGCTGAGCCCGATATCGATGTCTTCCTGAAGATCGCGGCCCATGCGTCGTCGCATGTCGTAAACGCACAACAACGTCCCCTTAGGCGAAGTGCCGAGTGCCGGAATGCGATAGGTGTGAACGCCGTCGTCCTGATGTTTGCGAAGTGCCACTCCGATTCTGTGTCGAACGCCAGGCGAACCGTTCGTCGGCACAAGAATGCCGTGGTTCGTGACAACTTTGGTACACGTCGCCAGCACATGATGCGACAGACTCGCAGAGTTCTTCAATCGCCCCGACAGCCAAAACACATTTCGCCCCGCGGTCAAAGTCTGCTGTCCGTGAAACGCGATTGTCGATGTCGCGATCGATTGGTCACCGAATTGATTTTCGGTTGAAAATACTTCCTTATTGCCGGTCCAGAACAATGTCAGTGATTTAACATCGCTGAGATCGTCCGTTCCCGCCATCTGAAACTCAACGGACGTCAAGGCAACGTCCGTGGCATCCGCAACATCGACGATGATTTGCGTCAATGCTCCGTGCTCATTGCGTATCAATACCGGATGA
>JBDNFT010000701.1:0-4847 GCA_041689695.1 Planctomycetaceae bacterium
AAACAATGTAGACGACCAAGTTTCCTTTGTCAAGGTGACTGGTACCTGTGGTTTCCGGTAATCGCCTGGCTCGTGTTTTTCTGCAGTTCTGAAAGCGCATCCATGGCGGCTGACATGTGAATCACGCCATCTTCGGTAAGCTCTTCAAACATCTGCAGGTATCCACTCACGTAATGTTGCTATTCCAATTCACTCAGCGAGTACAGGTCGCGTTTTTGCAACATGGGGCGTGTCGGGGATACTGGCGATGCACAAAGGCAATGAGGTCGGGAAAGCCTGTGAGTGATATCCCCCATGGTCAGATGCATCACGCGCTGAAACTGAGCAGACCGAGGCCACTTTCGAGTCCGTTTCACTGCCTGCAACCGTGAAAACCAACCGCAGATCGACGTCGCGCGCCGCCTTCGATGCCTACATCCGCTAAACTCGTGACAGTCGGACTCTGTGACCGTGAATCTTCAAAACATGTTCTGTGGAGCAGTAACTGCAGAGAGAGTGCTTTGATTCCTCGCTGACACATTGGGGAGTTGCGCTATTCCAAATTCCGGGCGAAGAATTCGTCGAAGCGTAAGTCAAAGGCGATGACGACGGGACACGGCATCGATTCTGCTTCGGAGTGTGAATCGGTATCGCAAAGTGGCAACCGTGATGTGCTATTGTTAGAATCGCAGCATGGAATTGACGAGACGACAGCCGAATGCAAAATTCACGAATGCCGTCAATTGGATGAAACCGTACAACAAAGTTCCTCTGAATACAGGTGCCTGATGAATTGCAGACTTCGTTTTCTATTGTGTCTGTGTGCCTGCATACTTTCCACATCCGGGGGTTTCGCCGACGATGTTGCCGGAAACCGCGTGCCGTCTCCTGGGGCTGTATTTTCCAGCACGGACACATTGACGTGCGACATGGACAATGCGGCTGATGCACAAGAATGTCTCGCGGGGCTCCGCTGGACACCGTCCAACTTTACGGTTCGTTGTGAAGTGGCCGAGCCGGATCGAGGCGACATGTTGATTCGATTCGATTCACCGATCGATACTGGTAACAGCATCAACGACAACGTCTCAATGGAATGGTATGTGGCCCGCGACAAAATGCGGCAGCCAATCTCAGCACGTGCTGTTGTGATCGTCCATGAATCGGGGCGAGGCATGACGGTGGGACGTATCTTTGCCAAGGGCCTTAACGCGCAGGGTCTGCATACATTTCTGATTCATCTGCCGGGTTATGGCAATCGACGCACGGAAGCAGCAGACAAGATCGAACATATCCTGACGGGCATGAAGCAAGGCATTGCCGATGTTCGGCGAGCAAAAGATGTCGTCGCAAGTTTGCCACTGGTGCAGAACGATGTTGTTGGCTTGCAGGGAACGAGTCTTGGCGGCTTCGTTACTTCCAGTGTTGCCGGGCTGGATCACGGCTACAGTCGGGTCTTTGTGTTGCTCGCGGGAGGAAATCTCGCAGACGTTGTGATGAGCGGCAATAAAGATGCAGCTAAGGTTCGAGAGAAACTTGAAGCCGCGGGAGTCACTGGCGATCAGATTCGCGAGTATTCAAAACCAATCGAACCGTTGCGCCTTGCCCATCGGATTGATGCGGACAACATGTGGCTCTACAGCGGAAAGTATGATGACGTGGTGCCGCCTGCATCATCATTTGCGTTGGCCGCCGCCGCGAAACTCGGCGAAGGTCATCACGTCGAGCTGCTGGCGGATCATTATTCGGGCGTCGTCTACCTGCCGCTCGTAATTCAGGAAATTCGCAAAAAAATGGACGATACGCCCAAAGTCGAAGCCTCGATCGAGTGACATTTGGACTGTCCCGCAATGTTTCCCGGATTTGCACAGCGTGCGCATTCGTTGTGGCAATCGTTGAGTTTCCACGATCTTCGTTCCTCCCGAGACGTTTTTTCTCCGCGTCAAAATTGTGGGGTAGAGTTAGCCAAAGGCCTCTTGCCTGCCGTTCTGAACCTGACTTGAATTTGAATCCTACGTGACCTTAACGTTATGTGGATTCGGAGTCGTTCCGGAACGGGCCAGATTTCCCTCCTGCCCAACTCATGCAGACCGGAGTGTGTACTATGCGAGAACTATTAAAGAAGTTGATCGACGACGAAAGCGGGATTATCGTATCCTCAGAGATTGTTTTGGTCGGCACGATCCTGGTCATCGGCAGTGTCGTTGGTTTATCCAGCCTGTCGTACGCAGTCAACAATGAACTTAACGACGTCGCACACGCCTGCGACAATTCATACAACGGCCAAACTGCCGGGACAACTCAAAACAACTATGTCTTGACAGCCAGTCAGGGCGTTCCTGAAATGGTTGGCGACGGCGGCTGATGCAACGGCGACATCAAGGCCGAATCCATAGCGCGATTAAGTGTGCAAAGCGGGAAGTCTCCGCATCGTTCGCAACCACCCCCGTCGGAGTCACGCCCGACGGGGGTGGTTGTTCTTTTATCACTTGATGTCGCATGAAAATCCTGATACACCAGATTCACAATGCTCGGGTACTGTGGATTTCTGGAGAGCCGAATGAACAGAGTTTCAAACTGCAGTGGCAAGAAACGCGAAGATCTCAACTCGGTAAATTCGTCGCATCACGATACGCATCACGATACGCATCACGATACGCATCAAGCAGCGCAGAGCGTTGACCTCTTTGCACAGCACAATAGTTCACTCCTCAGCGTCGGACGGCGTCGCTGGATTCTGCGGGCTGGACTTGCAGGCATCGCCGGGCTGTCGCTTCCGAAGCTGTTGCAGGCTCGCGAGGCAAGTCAGCAGGACGGAAGCGTCAAGCGGGCAACGTCAGTGATTCAGATCTGGCTGTCGGGTGGACCAAGTCAGATCGACATGTGGGACATGAAGCCAGAAATGCCGGCGGAAATTCGCGGGCCGTTCAAGCCTGTATCGACGAGTGTTCCAGGCATTCAGATTTGCGAACACATGCCGCTGCAGGCGGCGATGATGGATAAGTTCGCCATCATTCGATCGATGGACGCAACGGCCAGCAACCACACTCCGATTACATTTCAAGCCGCCAATCCTAAAGCTCAGCGTGCAGAAATTGGCAGACAGGGCGGCGGTTATCCGTCGATGGGTTCTGTAGCTGCGAAATTTCGAGGAGCGAATCAACCGGGGATGCCGCCATTTGTTGCATTGGCGAATAGCATGGTGGCTGACGTCTATGGAGCCGGTGATCTTGGCCAACAGTATGCTCCACTTGATGGAATGCGCGTGGACGGAAAGTTTTCGATGCCAAAGGGCGTTGAGGTGCCTCGGCTTCAGGATCGCGATCAACTGCGGCGTGAACTGGATTTATTTCGACGACGTACAGATTCTTCGGTCGATTTTCAAAGACAGGATCGCTACACGCAGGAAGCGTTCAATCTGGTCCTCGGCGGAACAGCTCAGAAAGCATTCGACTTAACCAAAGAACCGGACAGCGTGCGGGATCGTTACGGCCGCGATTCGTTTGGTGACAAAGCCTTGTTGGCTCGGCGGCTTGTGGACGCCGGCGTGACTTTCATTACCATGAGCGATGCCTGGGGCCACTGGGATCACCATGGCGACGAAGTCCAATGGGGCGGCATCGCCAAGGGGTTGACTCCTATGCTGCCGGTCTTCGATCGAGGCCTCACGGCATTGATTGAAGATCTGGATCAGCGTGGATTGCTCGAAACAACAATGGTTGTCGTCATTGGGGAGTTTGGTCGCAGCCCCGTGATGACAAAAACCGCCGGCCGCGATCATTGGCCGGGCGTGATGTCGTTTCTAATGGCAGGCGGCGGAATCAAAGGCGGTCAGGTGATCGGTGCGACAGATCGGCGAGGCGGCTCAATTCAGGAACGACCATTGTGCCCGGGCGATCTTGCCGCGACAGTATTTTCTCATCTGGGCATCGACCCGCAGTCGCACTGGCTCAATCCATCCGGTCGTCGAGTGCCTCTGGTCGAAACCGGACAGCCGATTGCTGAGTTCGCTTAGGATCCCTCGAAGATAAAGTACGTCAGCCTTTCCAGCCTGACTTGTTCTGCTTCGGGTCAGCCTGGAAAGCCTGACGCACTTGGAATCACGGCGCAGGGACATCATTTCAGGACTGCCCCTGAAAAAGATTCGCGAGCAGCGTTTCGGCCCAGGATACGTCGAGTTCCGACAAACGAGGGCGTAGTGGCAGCGAGTAATCGGTTCGCCAATAGCGTCCGTCCTGATAACACTGGTCGATTAACGCTTGAGTTTGCAACAGCACATCTTTGTCGGTGCGTCGCAGCGGGATGCTGATATCGGGAAGCGGCTGTCGCAGCGGCATCGGATACAATTCAAATTGAGACGGCTGAGTCGCTCGTTGAACACACGTGATGTAATCGCCCCAATACTGCTTCGGTATCAGTGGTAAAGGGATGGCGACAATGGGATCGCCATCTCGCACTAAATCAATCTCGATCAGGTTCACTCCCGATTCGAGATAGGCATCTCGCTTCCGTTTGTAAGCCAAACGGCTTTCGCGCCCGATCTTGTTGCTTGGGCTGAGCACTTCGATCGCAGTCACGACTCGATCATGGGAAGAGATGTCGATGATTTCAATGGTGCGTTGCGTGCGCGTTTCGACGTCCACTATGTCCATCTTGATAATGATGGGTTTCGCCGTCGTAATGGTCTCGGTCGCGAGTGCTACGCCTCCATCGCCGGACGGCTGATAAGCTTGATCCTCAACAATTCGCACATCAGGATAAACGACTCTTCGCGTCTCGTCTTCAATCTGGATTGCCGTGCTTTCTTCCACACGAGCCTGCAATTCGTCAGGAAGTTGAGCATTGATCTGGTTTCGGATGTAAACCAT
>JBDNFT010000702.1:0-5488 GCA_041689695.1 Planctomycetaceae bacterium
AAGATGGTTCCGCTGATCGTCGCTGGCAAAGAAATCGCTTGCGGATTCATGAGTTCATTGGGTTCAGCCTCAGCGACCGCGACGTATTCAACGTTTGTAGCGGGTTCTGCAGGAGCGGCCATCGCAGGAGCCACCGACGCAGGTTCAGCAGGAGGGACCGCAGGCACAGGCACCCGTCGCAGCGAACCGCTGGAAGTTATGACGATGAGTTCGCCGTCATCCGGAGTGAAGGCGAAGCAAGTGGCTCGGTCTGCAGCGAAATCCAGAGCATCAATTTCGTGAACTCGGCCAGCATCCCAAATCTTCAAAATACCTTTGTCTTCCGCCGTCGCTAAGAAGCGTCCATCATTCGAAATCGTGAGAGAAGTGATGACACCTTCATGGGCGAATCTTGAGATAATGAGCGGGTTGATGATTTGAGATGTGCGTGAAACGACATTCCATTTTCGAATGCGATTGTCTGCACCCGTAGCATAAATAGCATTTCCATCGGGGCTAAATCGAACGGAATACTGTTCGGCCTGAGGCTGACTGAGAGTATCTAATCGTTCACCGGTCGCCACGTGCCAGACTTTGATAGTCCCATCCGCACTAGCGCTCGCCAACAGAGTACCGTCCGGGCTGAACTGCAGGTTAAAAATAGCGCCATTATGTCCGTTCAAAACACGCACGAATTCGCCTGAGATGGCATCATGCAGAATAATCCGTTTGTCATAACCGGCAGTCGCGACAAGTTGCTCATCCGGAGACCAGACAGCGGCATATGCCACATCATAGTGGCCGGCGAACTCCTGCACGATCTGTTGTTTTGCTAAATCAATCACGACCGCACGTCCGGACAAACCTGTGACGCCGGTCGCCAAAAGAACGCGATTGCCGTCGGCGGAGAATTCAACGTCGTTCACCTTGCCATCTTCCACGACGATCTTCTGCGTCGTGTCCTTTGAGGCAGTGAAACCGAGTTCCAGGGCTTTGTATTTCCCCAGCGCGAGTTGTGATCCATCGCGAGAAATGGCCATAGACAAGGCGGGGTTTCTGACGGATTCTGCCGAAACTTTCACATCCGGAAGAGCAGCCATCACTGCCGCGCGGCTATCGAAGGTGGCACCTTCTTTTAGCCACGTCTGAATCGCTGTGAGATCCTCGGAGGACAACTGAGGCTGATCCGCTGGTGGCATATGATCGGCATCCTTCGATGTCAGAACCTGCCAGAGCCTGGATTCCTCGGGGTGTTGAGCATCAAGAACCGCTCCGTTTTCGCTGCCACGCAAAATATCGTCAGCCGACTGCAGCGACAAGTCTTGTTCAGCATCAATGCGATTGTGACAGGCAAGACAATGGGTCTGCAGCACCGGCGCGATCTGACGCCGATAGGAAATTTTTTCTTCAGCCCGTAGGTCGCTCCATTGAAGCAGAACGATCGATACGCAGACGACAAATCTAAAGCGGGTAGTCTGAATTGGCATTAGATTAATCCAACTATTAGCGAATAAGAAAGGTTGGCAACTGAGAGAACATACGAAGAAATAGGGGAGCCAATGATTGAATTCAATGGACTCGAATGATACGAAGCACGCTTATGAAAACCAGTTTATAGAAAGAATAGCAATGGCAAAACGATCGAGTACAGGAAAGAGTGGAGTAATTGTCGCTCAGGAAATCAAAGCGTTGATTCTAGCGAACAAAACCATCAAAGGCCCGGAAGTCATGGACGCATTGCGAGAGAAGTTTCCGAAAGAGACTTTTAACGACAAGAGCTGTCAGGTGACATATTCGAATCTCAGGAAGAATCTTGGCCTTTCCCACACGCTGAAGAGAAAACCAGTAGCAACCGGCCGCCCAGCAGCAGGCCGCCCAGCAGCAGGCCGCCCAGCAGCAGGCCGCCCAGCAGCAGCAACGCGTCAGATAGGAGTGGCAGCGGAAGAAAGTTCTGTTGATATGAGTCTACTGCAGGCGGCAAAAGTATTGTTGCAACATTGTAATGGAGATGTCACCATTGCGGTCAATGCACTCCAGCAGATCGCCTCCCTGCAAATGAGTTGATCGGTAAAAACATGGCCAAGCGCAAACCCGTCGAGACAGCAGCAAAGCCAACAACGCAGAAACCGAACGCATCGCAAGGAAAGACTCCGCATTCCATCGGAAGTTACTTGATCCAGCGACTTCAGGATGTCGGTGTTCGGGACATATTCGGAATCCCTGGCGACTTCGTGCTGAAGTTTTACGGGATGCTGGAAGACAGTCCGATTCGAGTTGTCGGTACAACGAACGAGGCGTGTGCCGGTTATGCGGCGGATGGTTATGCACGCATTAATGGGGTAGGAGCGGTATGTGTCACATACTGCGTTGGTGGACTCAGTCTTTGTAACTCTGTCGCCGGAGCTTACGCAGAAAAGAGCCCAGTGATCGTTATCAGTGGTTCGCCAGGGATGAATGAGCGAATCGCCGATCCGTTGCTGCATCATCGTGTCAAAGATTTCAACACGCAGCGCGAAGTCTTCGAAAAGATCACGGTCGCGTCGGCTTCGCTCGAAGATGAACTCACCGCGTTTCGGGAAATCGATCGCTGTCTTGATGCCTGCCTGCGGTACAAACGCCCGGTGTTTCTTGAGATCCCTCGGGATAAAGTGCTGGCCTGTCCAAGCCACGTGCATTCGCCCGTCCGAATCAATCTCAAGAGCGACGAATTGGCACTGCAGGAAGCACTTCACGAAACACTGACACATCTGGCCAGTGCCGCAAAGCCCGTCATAGTCGCCGGGATAGAACTTCACCGATTCGGACTTCAGGATCAGGTTTTGCAATTTGCTGAGCGTAACAACATCCCCATCTGCGCCACATTGCTGGGGAAATCCGTCATCAGTGAACGGCATCCGTTGTATCTTGGCGTCTACGAAGGCGCGATGGGACGGGAAGAGGTTCGCTGCTATGTTGAAGAGAGCGATTGCGTCATCCTGCTGGGAGCGTTCATGAGCGACGTCAACCTGGGCGGATTCACCGCTCGACTGGACCCCGCGAAATGTATTTCAGCGACAAGTGAAAAGTTGCGAATTCGCCATCATCATTTCCACGACGTCGTGTTCTCCGATTTCATGACTGCATTGGCGAGCGCGAGAGTGAAAGGTAAGCGGCCCGCGCCGAAAGTCATGCAGCCAAAGATTCTTCCATGGAAGGCCGCAGCCACAACGACAATCACAATGAAGCGTCTGTTTCATAAGATCAATTCGGTACTGGATCAAAAAGTCGTCGTTGTTTCTGATACCGGGGATTCACTGTTCGCTGCCGCCGATCTTTCAATCACACAGCACACAGAATTTCTGAGTACCGCATATTACACGTCGATGGGCTTCGCGATACCTGCCAGCGTGGGTGTGCAGGTCGCGAACAAAAATCTGCGACCGCTGGTACTGGTAGGCGACGGCGCGTTTCAAATGACGTGCATGGAATTGTCCACAACCGTCAAAATGGGCTTTAATCCGATCGTCGTCGTGCTGAACAATCGCGGCTATTCAACCGAAAGGTTTATTCAGGAAGGGCCTTTCAACGACATTCATAACTGGAACTATCACAAGATGCCTGAACTGCTGGGTTCCGGCTGGGGCTTTGAAGTGTTCACGGAAGGGGATCTCGAAAAAGCATTCCATGCAGCTTTTGCGAATCACGATTGCTTCAGCCTGATCAACGTCCATCTCGACAAGTACGATGTCAGTCCGGCACTGAAACGTCTGGCTGCTCGGCTAGCGATGACGTCAAACTAACGGGACTAAATTTCGCGAGGGCAGATTTCGGGCTCAGCGACTTCTAGTAGAGACAGTGAGACTTGCAGGCTGTCAATTTAATGTGTTTTCGCAACCCTAAACGTCAGTGCGGGATGGAATGGCCTGCATTCGTCGTATCAAATCCTTCGCTGATGCGTCGGGTTACGATTAAATCGACAACCTGCCTGGCGGATGTGGATCAGAATCTGATTCAAGCCAGGATCGTCGGGGGGGACTACAAGGGCATAAAAAAACGGCGAACGTTATTCACGTTCGCCGTTCATTTGGGGTGTCTTCTTCGGTGGTCGTGTACCAGCAAGCCGAGATCACCGTTACCAAATTGACCAGACTGAGAAGTCTATTCCAAAGTGATAAATGGGCTCATTCGGCGTGCTTTCGCAAGCAAAGCAGTTTTTTCAGCTTCGGTCTTGGACGCAGCATGTTTTGCACGCACCTTAGCCAAACCAACTTTGCGCTTTCGGCGGCGAGCAATTTCTCGTTGTCGTTCTGTACGTCCCATGGGCCAAAAAGTCCTGTTTTGCTGAATACACGTGATCTATGATGTCGATCCAGAGGATAAACAAAGTCTCAACTGAAGTCAAACGGAGAGTTACAAGGAGCCAGAAATCCTGCATATTGGAGGATTCTTGCGTTCTTACCGGCTAGATCTGTGCTTTTCGGATCACCTGCCAGACTGCCGGGTCGGGCGAATTCATCGATCTTCGGCTGCACTTTGGCAATCGGCAGGAAAGGAATTGCCTTTTGCCTAGGTGTTTAGCTCGGCCACCAATACCGAATGAACATGTCGAGTGGAAGCAGACTTGGAACAAATCAGCCTACGTAGTCCGACCTGTCTCAGGTCGGAATCCTTCGACGCGGCGATATCGTTGGTAGATTCGTTTCTTCCGGTCGCTTAAATACCGGCAGCCCGCGCAGGCTTCATTCGTGGCCGCGCTGAGTATACTCTTCGTGCCAGGCAGGAAAGCCTGACGTACTTCTCGGACGATTCCAAAACTCACGTCGCCCACAAATTTGAAATCGCAGATTTTCCAGGATGATCACAATGTATCGTTTTTCTATGACACCTTGGTTGACGCTGATGTGCCTGATTCTGGAATCGCATCCCCTGAACGCACAGGAACAGAATCTCGTGTATCCCCCAACCAAAACAGTTGAACAAGTCGATGACTTCCACGGCACCAAAGTTGAAGATCCTTATCGTTGGCTGGAAGACGACGTGCGGACTTCGAAGGATGTCGCGGACTGGGTGGAAGCCGAGAACAAGCTGACGTTTGATTTTCTGAAATCGATTCCTGAGCGGGAAACGATTCAGAAACGCATGACGGAGCTCTGGAACTACGAAAAAATCGGAGCGCCATTTAAGCGGGGCGGGCGATTCTATTTTTCACGGAACGACGGGCTGCAGAACCAAAATGTGCTGTTCCGACAGGAGACACTGGAGAACGAAGCCCAGGTATTGCTCGACCCAAATTCATGGTCCAAAGATGGCACAATTGCTCTGTCAGGATCAGCGTTCAGCGACGACGGGCGGTATGTGGCCTATGGTGTTCAGGATGCCGGTTCGGACTGGAACACCTGGAGGATCATGGAGATCGAATCCGGCAAAGTGCTGGATGACGAATTGAGGTGGGTGAAATTCAGCGGAGCGGACTGGACTCCTGACAGCCGTGGATTCTTCTATGCTCGCTATCCGCAGCCACAAGAAGGTG
>JBDNFT010000703.1:0-2554 GCA_041689695.1 Planctomycetaceae bacterium
GAATGCCAAAGGCCGCGTTTTGCGGCCATCGTCACTCGGAGAGCGAAGTCTAATTTGTCAATTCGATCGCCATTGGCTAGTGCCCTGCCGCTCATTGCATCTCGGACAGTTATTTATCCAGTGATCCTTAAGTCAACGCATCGCTGCGATCTTCGCTTCGATGAACTTCATGTGATGCGGGATGTGGCGAGTGATGCGTTCGAGCAGAGTTTCCAGAGTCAGTGGCCCTGCTTCGGAATGAACGCCCGTCCGCTGAAAATCTTCGATGTCGGTATTCCGCAGGATGACGGCCATTTGACGCCGCACGATGGAAATCAAATCCAGTTCGTCAATCAAGTTGCGTTTTTCGTAATGCAGGCCGACGGCAAATACATCCGGATCACCGCCAAACATAGTCGGGTTGTCTTCGACCAGGACGCGTTTCATGCGGTCGGTATAGACTGGCTCAAAGTCAGCAATGTGACACACGACCTGGCGAATCGACCATTTGCCTGGTACAGGGCTTTGATCCAACTGATCGTCTCGCACGCCAGCGATAGCCGCTTTTAGCAGATCCGGTCCCTGTTCGTATTGCTTCAGCAGTTCGTCAAGAGTCATTGGTTTCGCTTTCGTCGCTGCGTTTTGATTTGGCACGTCTGTTGACCAGCGAGACTTCAAAAGTCTCAGTTTCTATCGTGCCCAGTCGTAACATTGTCCCGCATTTGCCGCATAGATGCTAATCGATGCACATAGATTCCCGACTCTTCGACGATCGGCTACGATTCAACTTTGCGGCAAAAAAGGGAGCACATGGAAGGTCTGGTTAAATATAGAAATTGGTTGCTGCTGGCAGCGGTAGTGGTGCTGTTGGTGTCGATTCCCATTGCAGAACGGCTGACGTTTGATCAAACGATCGAATCGTTTTTTGCCCCTGACAATCCGGATATTCTGCTACTGCTGGAGTCTCGACAGGATTTTGGCGGCGACGAGTTCGTGATCGTTGCCTGGCGCGAAGACAAGTTGATTCATATCGACTCAGAAAATGAGATTCCGGAATTGAGTGAGTCTGCCGCCAGCCGTATCGCTGAACTCTCTGAGAAACTCAGCGAGCTGCCCGGTGTCGATAAGGAACACACACGCGATCTGGAAAGAATCCTGAAGAAGTCGCCGTACAACAAGAATACGCGTCAGAAGATGCTGACTTTGTTTGAAGGTGTACTGATAGGGCCGGATCAGAAGTCGACAGCCATTGTGCTGCAGTTGCTTCCTGCAGGAAATTCTCCAGTCTCGCGTGCGGAAACCGTTGCGGCGATTCGCGAGACGGCGGCCGCGACGATTCCAGGAGCGGCCGTGGCAGGCGAAGCCGTGCAGATTCAGGATATGTTTAACCTTGTCGAACGTGACGGAAATATTCTGTACATCGCATCGTTGGCAGTATTGTCCATCATGCTGCTTGTGATGTTCAAAAATTTGCGCTGGGTTCTGGCTTCAGTAGGAATTGTGATTGCGTCCGTGGCGTGTACTCGAGCGTTGCTGGTAATCTGGGGCGCTCAGTTGAGCATGGTGAGCTCCATGCTGAATTCACTGGTGACAGTGATCTCCATCGGCACTACGACGCACATCATCGTTTACTATCGAGAACTGCGATCTCGATTTGATCAGCACGAAGCAACCGTGCGTATGTTGCGAGATTTGTGGCACCCCGTGATGTGGACGGTGATCACAATCGCTGTTGGATTTGCCGCATTACTTGTCTCGGACATCACACCCGTCCGCAGTTTTGCGATCATGATGACGATCGGCACTCTGATGGTCATTGTCGTTTCGCTTGCCGTTCTGCCCGCGACGTTTGCATCCGGTAACGTGCCGATTCCCGGGCGTGTCCGCATGGAAGAACCACTCGACCGGCTGCTCGACAAGATGGCTCACGCGATCGACCGTCACCCCATACAAACCACAGTGTGGTGCCTGCTGCTGACCGCCGTGACTGCGCCGGGGCTCTTCATTATGCAGGTGGAAACAGACTTCAGCAAGAATTTTCGCGAGTCGTCGCCTATCGTGCAGTCGCTGAAGTTTGTAGAGTCAAATCTTGGGCCGGCCGGTTCCTGGGACGTTGCGTTTGATGTGCCGAATCCAATCACAAACGATTTTCTGGAGAGTACACGGGAACTCACGGATCGACTGCAGGAACTTTCTTCCGAAGGCATCAAGCTGAGTGTCCTGTCGCTCAATGATGGCATCGATATTCCGCCGCGTTTCGGCAACGCACTCAAGCGACTCAATACGTTTACAAATAAACAAGGCGATCTTGTTGCAGGATTCTATAACCCAGAACGACATCGCATGAGGATCGTGCTGCATTCCGCAGAACAGCAACCGACTCATCTGAAATTGGCTCAGATCGAGCGGGTGCGCGATGTTGTGGCCGATCATTTCGACAAGCAACACGCCATCGAAACAGAACGTGCTCGCGGCGAGTTGGTTGCAAGTGAACATGCCTTGACATCCAGCGTATCCGCCCCACCAGAACAGTCAGCGACAGCCACCGGACTCTTTGTGCTTATGGCTCACATCA
>JBDNFT010000704.1:0-3529 GCA_041689695.1 Planctomycetaceae bacterium
GAGGGCTGACGCCCAGCCGCACGCGTTTTGCATTCTAAGAATGCAATTCCAGCACGGCTTCAACTTCCACTGGTACGTTAAACGGTAGCGAACCCATACCAACCGCGCTGCGTGCGGCGCGGCCGGAGTCGCCGAAGACTTCGATCATGGTGTTGCTGAATCCATTCATCACTGCCGGATGCTTCTGAAAATCAGGCGTGCAATTTACAAAGCCCAGAACTTTCACAACGCGCTTCACTCGATCAAGACTGCCCAATGATGCTTTGATGGTGGCCAGCATCGTGAATGCGACAATTCGAGCGGCGGCGGCACCTTCTTCTTCGGTCATTTCCGCACCAATGCGACCTGTCACCAGTTTTCCGTCCGGGCCATACGGCACCTGACCCGAAACGTATGCCATATTATCGACAACAACGACTGGTGTATAAATTCCGCCGGGTGCTGGCGTGGGGGGCAACTGAATTCCCAATGAAATCAAACGATCATCGATACTCACAATATGATCTCCTGGCATGTTGAACCGAAAAACAGCAGAATCTGGTCAATAATTTTGATCCGTCACCTTCACGACGACGTTCGTTGAATTCTGAATGCGGATCATAAGCAGGGAGCGCGTTTACGTACCAGTCAAACGCACTCGATTGCGAAAACACTGCCGGGCAACTTACAATCGGGACTTGAATCACCCATCGCCGTCTCTGTGTTTTGCACAGACGCTGACGAGTTCTGAATCATTGAAGGAAAATCATCATGCACGATCTGAATACCATCGTTCTGACGGCAATGTTGGCTGAAGTGCAATTCATGCCAATGCTGCTGGGCGGTGTGGCCGTTATCTTCGGACTTTTGATGCTCGTATTTCTGGGCGTCTTTGCATCGGTCGGGTCGCTTTGGTTTCGAGCATTCATGTCGGGAGCCGGCATCGGTCCTTTGCAGATGGTTGTTATGAAGCTGAAGAAAGTGAACCCGCAGTTGATCGTCGATTCGCGCATTATGTCGGTTCAGGCGGGTCTGGATGATATCTCGACCAATGCCATGGAATCGCATTATCTGGCAGGTGGCAACGTACCTTTGGTCATCCGGGCCTTGATTGCAGCGCACCGAGCGCAGATTGATCTGAACTGGAAGACGGGAGCTGCCATCGACCTCGCCGGACGAAATGTTCTGGAAGCCGTTCAGACCAGCGTGAAAACCAAAGTTATTGACTGTCCTGATCCAGGCCGTTCGGGTCGACCGACGCTGGACGGAGTTGCACGCGATGGCATTCAACTGAAGGCGCGAGCTCGCGTCACAGTGCGAACCAACATTATGCAGTTGATCGGTGGAGCGACCGAAGAGACCATCATCGCGCGAGTGGGTGAAGGGATTGTTTCGGCTATCGGTTCGTGCGAAAGTCACAAAGAAGTTTTGGCCAACCCAATGCTGATTGCTCGCGCGGTGCTGGCCAAGGGGCTGGATTCGCAGACGGCGTATGAAATTGTATCGATCGACATCGCTGATATTGACGTCGGTGACAACGTGGGGGCTCGGCTGCAGGCTGACCAGGCGGAAGCAGATATGCGAATTGCACGGGCTCACGCGGAAGAACGTCGAGCGGCGGCTGTGGCTTCGGAGCAGGAAATGCGAGCTTTGACGCAGGAAAACCAGGCGGAAGTTGTGCTTTCGGAATCTGAAATTCCCAAAGCTATGGCCGAAGCGTATCGTCAGGGGTCGTTGCGAGCGGGCTCAAGAACTTGAGGTTGTTTCGCTGAAATGCCCGAGTTTTCCAAGTTTCGATTCAATGCGATCGCAGCTTCTGCGTAATTTGTCGTAACATCGCGAACTGAATGAAGTTCCGGAGTTGCCCGGCCGTTACGGGCGGCCAAAAAATCCGGCTCAGTCGTCTGCATTTGCATTGAGAGCTTGAGCAAGGGGATTTTGAGGCGTACACTTAACTTGTTGCTGGCCATGAATGAGCCAGGCTTGTTGCTGCCAGTGATGATTCATTTCTGGCGGCATTGATATTGAGTCGATTTTGGATTCAGGAGGTCTCCAAAGTTTTCGGCGATTGAAAATCTTCGGAGCCGTTGACGTGTCAAACGGAATATTGCAAATAGAAGTTTCTTCCCACGAGCGCGATGTTTTGCTGCGTGGTCTGCGTTATGTTCGCAGTTCATTGCTGCTTGAACTGCGAGAACCAGAAAAAGAAGATACTCGGCGCAGAAGTTCCGCACTGGACGAAATTCAGATGCTCTGCCAGCGACTGGAAAATTCTGACCCTCAGTTAACGGCGAGTCTTTGATCCGGGCTTGTTTCTGGCAACTGCCGTGAAGACCGTGTAGTCGCTGATTACGTGTTGCCTGACGTCAGCAAACAACTGCTCCATGCGCGCTTGATGCCATTCCAGCAGTTTAGTGACGATATGAATTCGTCCGCCTTCGCGAAGTCCGGTTCTGGCAGCCTGCATGAATAATTCGGAGATTCTATAATCCGAATAGTACGGTGGATTGCCGAGCAGCAGATCCCATGTCCCTGGTTCCGGTAATACTCCGTCGGATGTCAGCAACGTCTGGATCGTTGTGATTTCGTTGAGCTCAGCGGATCGTTGAGTACACTCAATCGCACGGGCATCGCTATCGACACCCAGAATTACGGCTGTTGGATATTCAATGGCGGCAGCGACGGCCACCGGCCCCGCGCCGCATCCCATATCGACAATTCGCTGCGGCAGAAATTCAGCCTGACCGTCTTTGCCTTTGAGAAATTCAATCGATCGAATCAATGCGCGTCCGCCAGCATCGACTCGACGATGACAGAAGACACCGGGGCGACTTTCGACATACGCAAGCCGCTCACCCTGGCGAAACGCAAATCGAGCACGGAAGCCTTTTTCTTTCTTCAGCGGATTCGATTTTGTGGCGATACACGTCGTGCCTTGTTTATGCTTCTGGGCGTCAACTTTGCTGAAGAGCGTTTTTAGCTGACTCTGCACCCAACGATCTTTGGGATTGTTTGTCGAAGCAAAAAGGCGGCCTCCCGATCGAAGCCGTTGATGGGCGGCCTGCATCAAATCCTGAGCCAGTTCAGATGAATCACCAGCCAATGTTGGAAAGACGATTTCGTCAAATTCCTGTTCTGGCAAATCTGCCGCGCAGACAATACTGATCGTATCTGAACTGAGGATCGTGTCTGCGTGAAATGCCTGAAGAGTGCGATAGAAAAAATGTTCTGTGGTGAAGAAAGTAAATTTCAAATCCGGCCGCAGCTCGCGCAACGCTGAAGCGAGCGTCGTGCCGTGCATGAGAATGACCAACACATTTGGACCTTGCAGTTGCGAACTAAGTTCTGCCAACAGACGATCGGAAACGAATTTTAATGTACGAGGTGATTCAGCGGTTTGTTGATTAGGATGCAATTGTCGAGATTTCGAAGTGAAGAAAGGTCTGAAGAGAACGCTGCCTGTCGATGTATGGACTCGCAAAGCGCGAGCGGTCTGTTGATTTCATACCAACCGAGATCGCTTCCGTTTCACCCGACTCGAAGAGGAGGC
>JBDNFT010000705.1:0-4638 GCA_041689695.1 Planctomycetaceae bacterium
GCGTGGCGGTCCTGCGTCTCCATGCTGAGTGATCCGTCGATGGCGACGATGATTTTGCCGCGTTGCGATACATCGAATCGCTTCGTGAGGACCGGTTGCAGCAGCGGGACTAATAATGTGATGAGCACCAGGATTCGCAGTGTGAGCAGTGTCCAGCCAACCGGGCGCGTGACGAGCTTGCGTTCAAGCCTCAGCAGCCAGATACTGAGGCCTATGGCGACAATCACGCCGACGATGGCGTAGACTGTCCATCCGGGCGATTTCAGCCCGGAAAATATGAGCCTCCAATTCATCCGCTGTGTCTCAATCCCGCAATTTGATCAAGGTTTTACGAAAATTAACGCAGGCAGGCTAACGGATTGAGATACTGATTTCCAGCGGTGAATGTAGATGAGCCCACAACGGATGAACATGATCGATCAAATCGCAGTCCATACGAGTAGGACGCTGTCCGGGAATCCGTTTGTAGCGAAACTCGTCAAGAGTTTCGGCTGCATTTTCTGCGGGCTGCCGAAACTCTTGACGGGTTTCGCTACCGAATCCGGACAGACTGCCAGGTTCGGAAAGCGGCCTGCACCGATTCATTACGCTGACTAGACCGGGCTCATCACGCGGAACGCGATGGCTACATTGAAAAGCTCGAAGTGTAAAGTGTACAGTGCAGGTCGAACAAAACGCTATTTGTAATGGAGTATTGTCATGCGAACTATCATTGAGCCACCTGAAAATGCTCCCGCTGAAGACGGATCGGTTGCGGGAGGATGGTGGCACGATGCGGAAGAAGGACGCATTGTTTGCGATCTGTGCCCGCGTGAATGCCATCTGAAACCGGGAGATCGCGGCTTCTGTTTTGTCCGACAAAACGTCAAAGGCGAGATGCGGCTGATGACTTACGGTCGCAGCACGGGGTTCTGTATCGATCCGATCGAAAAAAAGCCGCTCAATCATTTCTATCCCGGCACGTCAGTACTTTCGTTCGGAACGGCTGGATGTAATCTCGGATGCAAGTTCTGTCAGAACTGGGACATCTCCAAATCGCGCGAAGTGGAACGGCTGAGTGAATACGCGACGCCCGAAATGATTGCCGAAGCTGCACGTCGCAACGGCTGTGCGAGCGTTGCGTTCACCTACAACGATCCGATTATCTGGGCTGAATACGCGATCGAAACGGCTCGTGCTTGTCGAGCCGCCAAAATCAAAACAGTCGCAGTCACGGCGGGCTACATCTCACCTGCCGCTCGCGAACCGTTCTTTCACGCGATGGATGCCGCCAATGTGGACCTGAAGGCTTTCACCGAAGACTTCTATCACAAGATCACATATTCGCACCTGCAACCGGTCCTCGATACTTTGCACTGGCTGAAACATGAAAGCGACGTCTGGTTTGAAATCACGAACCTTGTGATTCCCGATGCGAACGATTCACCAGATGAAATTCGTCAGATGTGCGACTGGATTCTTAAGAGTGTCGGGCCCGATGTTCCCATCCATTTCTCGGCCTTCCATCCGGATTTTCGGATGACTGATCAACCACGCACGCCGCACGAGACGTTAATTCGATCTCGCGAAATTGCTATGCAGCAGGGGCTGCGATTTGTCTATGTCGGTAACGTCAACGACGTTGCCAATCAGAGCACCTGGTGTCCCGGTTGCGGTACGTTATTGATCGAACGAAACTATTACGAGCTGGGACAGTGGAATCTAAGGCACAGCGCGTGTGCGAAATGTGGCGAAGCGATTCCAGGTGAGTTTTCCGATCAACCGGGCACGTGGGGCTCACGTCGACTGCCTATTCGTATCAGCGACTACAAACCTTCAACAAACCGTAGCGAAACTCGTCAAGAGTTTCGGCAGCCCAAAGAAAATGTTGCCGAAAGTCTTGACGACTTTCGCTACGAACGGGTTTCCGAGCAGCCCGTGATTGCATCAGGAATCCGCAAGGAGCCGGAACTGACAACTTCACAGGAAGCCGCTATCCATCGCGCGGCCTGCGAAACTGTGGCGGCCGCCTCTCTGCGACAACAGCCGCATCTGACTGACACAACGCTCAGCGGCGCAGCGGATAAGATCGTGATGGGTGTGTTCGTGACCCTTAAACGAAATGGTCAATTGCGAGGCTGCATCGGAAGTCTCGGCGAACCGATGCCATTGCTTCCCGCGCTGATGCGTTCAGCGACTCGGACCACGCTGGAAGATCCTCGCTTTCTACCCGTCACGCCAAGTGAACTGGCGGGATTGACGCTTGACGTTTCGCTGCTGTTCAATTTTGAGCACGTACTGGAGATCGGTGAAGCAAGGATTGACGCAGTCGAAGTCGGAAAACATGGTTTGAAGATCGTTCAAGGCAATGCGTCCGGATTGCTGTTGCCAGTTGTGGCGATCGAACAAGGGTGGGATGCAGGAACGTTTCTGGAACAAGTCTGTCGCAAGGCCGGATTACCAACGGATGCATGGCGACATCCCGATGCTAAGCTTCTGCGTTTTGAAGGACGACTCATCGACGGGCCGTTTAACGCAGACGTCCTTACTTCGCGGCAAGTGGAAATGAAGACCCGTCATCCGCCAGACAGATCAGACAGATCAGACAGATCAGACAGATCAGACAGATCAGACAGATCAGACAGATCAGAAATCGCAACCCTGAAGAGCTTCATCACGGGCAACATACTGGCATCCGTACGCGGCGCGGTGCCTGCGTGTTTTCCGGGGACCGTGCAGGATCGTGAAGTCAACGGGCTGGCGATTCAACTGCGGTTTTCCGGAGCAGATTCCGGAGTCGTGTTTTCTCGCCTGGCATTGCGTGCCAGTCTGCCTCTACAGATGACGTTGCTGGAAATGACCCGCAATGTCGCCGATTGGCTCCGCAGCCGGAACGTTAATCATGCAGCGCTATCGTCGATCGAGACGGATGTGATTTTAATGAATCAGCCGGTGTCGCGACGCACTGTTGCAGATCCCGATCTTGCGACGTTCGATCCCAATCTGGACTTGATGGTGGTTGCCGAATCCTCAAACTTCGCCTGGTGCTTTGATCGGCAGCAGTCTTCACAACAATTGCTGCATACGCTTCGAAACGCGATCCCCGTTCAAATTCCGGACACCGCCACTGTCTACAGTCTGTCAGCGATCTGCAGCAGTTCTTCGATGCAGGGCAGTCACATTGTTCGTGCTCAAATTATTCCCGCTCAATCAACGGAGACGGCTCATCATATACGTCAACCCGCTTTGGCCGGGCGATTTTATCCATCGGATTCACGCGAGCTGCTGACGCTGGTGGCACAATGCATTGGTGACGTACCGGTGCAGAAACAATCAAGCCCTGCAGTCATGATTCCACATGCCGGGCTGGTGTATTCCGGTCGCATTGCCGCTACCGTGCTGAAGCAGATAAAGATCCCTTCCACATGCATCATTATCGGACCGAAGCACACTCGCGACGGCGTTAACTTCGCTATCGCCCCGCATACCGCATGGCAGATTCCTGGCGCGATGATCGCTGCGGATGTTGAGCTGACTGGTTTGCTGCTTCAGGCTGTCACCGGTCTGCAGCTTGATGCCGCCGCGCATGCGCAGGAGCATTCGATCGAGGTCGAATTGCCTCTGCTGGCAGCGCTAGCTCCGAACACTCGTATTGTTGGCATTGTCGTCGGCGGGCTTAGTCTGAATGACTGCCTGGTCGCTGGACGTCAGCTTGCAAACGCCATTCTCGATCTTCCGGAACGTCCGCTGCTGATTATTTCGAGCGACATGAATCACTTTGCAACGGATGACGAGAATCGACGACTCGACGAACTGGCTCTGCAGGCCATGGAGTCACTCGACCCCGCTCGCTTGTTTGAAACAGTGCGCGACAATCAAATCAGTATGTGCGGCGTTTTGCCTGCCATCATCGTGATGGCAGCCTTACGAGAACTCGGCCAACTCACATCAACTCAGCGCGTCGCATACGCCACCAGCGCTGAAGTCAGCGGCGACAAATCGCGAGTCGTCGGATACGCAGGCATGCGGATCGGTGAGTGAACGGTGCTGAGAATGCTCTGCATATGAGAGTGAGGCAATTGGCAAGGAGTCTGTGCCCGGGCCTCACCGCTTTGCCCAGTTAATCTTTAGGCACGAACGCGAATTTCGCGTGGCGTTTCGCGATGGCAGCGTCGAAGGTGGCGAACTCACGGCAGCTTTGAGTATGGCTCATCGCAACAATCAGTTCGTCGGAAAGATCGGCACCTCGACGCACAGCTCCTAGTGAATGGCGGATGCGGTCTTCATCTTCGAACTGAAGGTTGTGGACTTGTAATAGTCGCGCGAATGCGTCGGCAATTTCGTCTCGCGTCCAGTCGTAAATGCCTGTCAGTACCCAGTCTGTTTCGACCAGCACGAAATCCGCAACAAAGAATCGGGCATTTTTGCGAGTCAGTAGTTTCATGGCTGCGCGGTATTGTGCTTCATCATCGCGAGTCAGATATCGGACCAGAACATTCGTATCCAGTCCGATCATCACTGTGTCTTTCTGAATCTTTGTGCCGCACCAGATCGCACGGCGGTCTTGATCTGGTCATTAGTGACCGACTTTTTAGGCCGCTTCGTGGGAAAGGTATCGACGAGTTCTTCGAATGTCGCTGACTTTGCAGTCAAAACTAC
>JBDNFT010000706.1:0-9020 GCA_041689695.1 Planctomycetaceae bacterium
GCACGAACGCAACAGGTCTGCCCCGACTGGCTTTACGCCAGTGGAACAGAGGTTTGACATAAATGATGAAACTTGTGCTTGGGTGCTTAGATGCCCGCTAAGCAGCAGAATAAGCAGCAGTATTCTGCAGGTATGTTTTGCACATCGACTGTTGAAGATTTTCAATTGCCGGTTCCCTGCACCTTCATGTTCTTCAAGGTGACGGATAGAGCTTTCTTCTTTTCATATTCCTTGATGACGTACACAAAGCTTTCTTGCTTCGTTTTGCTAAACGCTGGATCGATGGCAAGTGTCTTTAGCGAAGCGACTGTTTCATCCAAGAGATTTTCACGCTGCTCAATAAGCACATAAAACGCCACCATGTTCGGGTAAAAGGTATCTTCACTACTCAAGGCCGCCAAGCAGTGGTTTTGTACAAATCGTCTGTCCTCTGGCGCGACACATTCGTCGGCTGCATCAAACGCAAATTCAAATCCCCAATCCGATCTTGATGCGACTACCGCAGACACGGAACGATGGTAGGCCAGCAAGAAAAACATTCGATGCCGCAGATGAAAAGCAACTGCTAATGTAGTACACAGGATCAGGATGACGATCGTGTAAATTATTCGCTTTGACATCACTTTCATGATTAGTCCTGCGTTAGCGGTATTCGGACAACCGCGAAAAACATGCTACCTTAGGGTCGTGCCCCAACCCGGCGCACTCCGCGGCGGATCAGGTACAGGTGAGTCAGGAACCGACATTCCCATTGCTTCAAGTCCCTGACACGTTGTGGAGTTACAGTTATTTGCATTAGATCCGTAGCTTTGGTTGGCTGCATTCAAATTGGCCATCAATGCAGTGAGCCGTTCAAGTTTACCCTCCTCGACGTCGCCAACCGGATGGTAGGCTGTAATCTTCGGCAAATATACCTCGTCCCCAGTTCCGTACCCTCCCATATTCACTTCTAAGCTATCTAATATTCCTGAACCGACTGGTCCGCCTCTAAAGTACGACATTTGCCCGTTTGCATTGAGCAATATCAGAAATGTATGGGCTCCTCCGTGAGCTACTACTACAGTAACTTGCCCCACGGGAGGCAAAGTTGTCGGAAAGCCCGCACCAATCCGATTGAATGCCACAAGTGGAACACCGCGATCCCTTGTGGGCGGTGAATACACCGTCAGGAGGTACCGTGACCTCGAGCTCGACGATTCGCCAGATGTTTGAAGTACAGCCCAGGCAGTAGCCTCTGCTCCTGTCCTGGCCGCCTCCGCCGTAGCCATGGCGTCGTCATACGCAACCGAAGCATTCGCTTCGGTAATATTCCATGTCGTTTCTGCACCCGCCACTGCGGTGCCGTACACAGTCCACGCAGCAGCTTCGGTGGTGTCCCACGCGGTTTCAGCGGTTGCGACGGCGGATTCGTAAGTGTTCCATGCTCCGTCCGCAGCGGTTTGCCAGATGCTTCCGTCGCGGCAAAGGACGTCCATGCGGAGTTCTCCGTTGCGTTCCATTGAGCATCGGCATTCGCGATTGCGGTGTTGTAGGCAGCATAGTCTGCGGAGATATCGTAGCTGCCGCCATTCATCATGGCATCCATCTCTCGTCCTTGTGCTGCCCACAGCGCATCGTTGGCCAAATCGTAAGCCGTTTGCCAGACTGTGTTTGAACCGGCTACGGCACTGGCGTAAGTCGCATAGGCGGGATTGACAATGCCCTTATTAGGTATCCGCATTGGCTGTCGCAACAGCTCCGTCGTAGACGTCGGCAGCAGTATCCATGCTGTCGTTGTAGACGCCGTTTGCGGCATCCATCGTTGTACCATATGCGGTTCCAGCATTGGCGTATGCGGTGGTCAGGACAGCGTTTGCCGCACTTACCTCGCCGTCGTACTCATTCCACGCCGACTGCTCAGTTGAATTGTAAGCCGCGTCCGCGTTGAGCATCTCTGTGTCATAGTCGTATGCTGCAAGCTGCGATTGCACGGTATACGCTGCATCCGCTGTCGCCACGGAATTCTGATAGGTTTCATAAGGCGTCGCAGTCAGCAGCACTCGCGGCTCGAATGCTTCGACGATTGCCGGTGCTCCACTGCCCCATCTTTGTGAAGCGGAACGTCGCCGAGATGGCGGAAAGACCGTTGTGCGAACTGCAGTCAGAAACTCGCGAACCAGTGTGCTGGACATGGAAGTTCTCTCCGGTTGAGTGCGTGTTCATTTAGTGGTGAAGGTTGGTAGGTCCACCCTCGGTTTATGGATTCTGCCTATGGCGATATCAAAGCGTCAGTACCGAAAGTGCAACCATATCTTGAGATCATTGAAAATTCATGCTGTGACTTCTGCGATAGAAGTTGAAGAAACGTCGGCTGATTTCTCCGAAATCTGTACCACATACATTACATCTCATTACAACGTGGACCGGTTCATCAATTGATTTTCATTCGAGGCGGTTGACGAACGCTAGCCGATTTCGGAGAAATCGGCCTACAGTTCACCGGCTCGCCTCATGGACGCTTCCTAGGTACGATTCGAATCTTCCGACCACTCTACCTTCCGCAAACTCACCCGGAGAGAACTTGTGAATGCTCCAATTCCAGCAACGGCCTTAATTCTTTTTCTCTCGTGCTCATTAACTATCCATGGTGAAGACTGGAGCAACGAGCAGATTGCGAAACTGCCCAACGGCGAAACGCCGGTTCATCTTTTCAATGGCAAAAACCTGGACGGCTGGCTGGGCCACATTGGAAAATACTATTCGGTCGAAGATGGAATCATCGTCGGTCGCAACTCGAACGAGACCGTACCCAAATCGAGCACGTATTTGATGACCGCAAAGTCGTATAAGAACTTTCGACTGATCTTCGAAAGCAAACTTGTCACCAGTGAAATGCACTCAGGGATTTCATTGTGGGGCAAGGCGGTTGAAAAAGACGAAGGGCCGTTTTCGTATCAGGGACATCTCGTGATGTATCCGTCGGCGTATGGCTATCACGATTTGTTTCGTCGCAATAATGTGCGAAAAGATACGCTGGGCATCGCTCAGAGTGCCGGCAAACAGCACGACTGGAATCGCATGGAAATCCTCGCGATCGGTCACCGTATTCGTCATGTTGTCAATGGACGGCTCGTCGCGGACTGGGCAGATCCGCAACCAGAACTCTGCGAATCCGGGCCGATCGGATTGCAACTGCATTCGAACAAAGTCGCTCAGGAAGTTCAGTGGCGAGGATTGATTCTGACAGAGAATCCAGTCGATCAGCTCGTCACCGCCGAAAGCTACGACGCGGGTTTGATCGTTGATAGCAATCCGGCAGAAGCCGGTCTTGATGACGCCTCGCTGAAGAAAATCGACACGCGGATGCAGGAATTCGTTGAGGCTAAACAGATCGCCGGTGCTGTGACATTGGTGGCTCGGCGAGGACGTGTGGTTCATGTCGGAGCGGTGGGCAAGGCGGACGTTGCGAATGGCCGCGACATGGCTGCCGATACCGTGTTTGCAATCGCGTCGATGACGAAACCCATCACGGCGGCCAGCGTGATGATTCTGAATGACGAAGGCAAACTGAAGCTGGATGATCCCGTTTCACAATACATTCCTGCGTTCAAGGATACGAAGCTCGCTGGTGGCAAGGCACCGGCTCGGGAGATCACCATTCGCGATTGTCTGCGCCACACCAATGGACTTGTCAGCGATCAACGGAACGTCGGAACGCTGGCGAACACTGTTGAGCTACTCGCGAAATCAGAACTGGCGTTTCAACCGGGTTCCAAGTGGCAATACGGTCCAGGCCTGAGTGTCGCGGGCCGAATCGTCGAGATCGTTTCCGGCACCCCGTTCGATCAGTTCCTTGCCGAACGTATTTTTACGCCGCTCGAAATGAAGCAGACATCATTTCATCCGACAGACGAACAATTGAAACGTCTGGCTCTGATGTATCAGCCAACTGCCGATAAGAAAGATATCGAACGAGGCAATCATTGGTTGTACGAAGTCAGTGCTGATACGTCGCCAAATCCTTCTGGCGGCCTGTATTCCACCGCGAACGATCTGGTGCGATTTTATCAGATGGTTTTGAACGGCGGAGATCTGATCAGCAAACGAATTCTTTCTGCTGACGCCGTCAAACAGATGACATCGCTGCAAACCGGCGAACTGGAGACCGGCTTCACACCGGGCTGCGGATGGGGACTCGGGTTTTGCCTTGTTCAGAAACCACAAGGCGCGACGGCAATGCTGGCACCCGGTTCGTTCGGCCACGGTGGAGCATTTGGAACTCAGGGCTGGATTGATCCGAAGAGTGAAATGATCTTCGTGCTGCTGATCGCTCGCCAGAATTTTGGTGGCGGTGATGCTTCCGACATTCGCTCCGAATTTCAGCAACTGGCAGTCGAAGCGATTCGAGATTGATAGGTCACGCGGTCCGGAATGACAATGTTAAGGTATCCTGCGATTGTCCCCTCACCCCCTTGCTTTTGATTTGCCATGTTCCAGAGTTCGATTCGGGGGGAGAGGGAACATTCGCAAGGCCATACGATACTTCATTTCTGACCGGGCGAAGCTTACCAATGCATCACGCAGCCGCCATCGACGTTGATTGTCTGGCCAGTCACTTCACTCGCCCGCGTGCTGCACAGGAATACGATCATTGCAGCGATGTCTTCCGGTTGCTGCCATCGCCGCAGCGGAATTACCTGATTGATCTTGGCCTTTGCCCATTCGTCGTAGGACAGTTGTTTTTGTGCTGGCTGTTGATCGCGCCATGATTTCCAGACGGATTCATTCAGCGGAGTTTTCACCATCCCCGGACAAACGGAATTCACGCGAACGCCTGATGCCGCCAGATCCTTCGCCATGCACTGGGCGAAGTTAATATTCGCAGCTTTGCTTGCACTGTAAGGTGGATCGGTTTGCGATCCCATCTGCCCGGCAACGCTGGAAAGAAACACTATCGCACCTTGACCACGCGCCTGCATCGCCGGTCCAGCCATGTGGGCGATATGCGTCATACCCATTATGTTCACCTGCAGCACTCGTTCCCATGCCGTTACAGGAACACGAGTGTACGGAAAACCGAAATGCCCTGAACCAATCGCCGCTGCATGGACAAGAATTTCAATTGGCCCTAATTGATTTTCTGCCGCGCGCCATGCGGATTCAACTGCTGTGAGACTCGTCACATCAACGGCCTGAATGGACTCAGCGCCACCAACCGCATCGTTGGCTGTAAGATCCCAAACCGCAACGCGACATCCCTCTTCAGCCAGCAACCGTACGGTCGCAGCGCCGATGCCACTTGCACCTCCGGTGACAACCGCCACTTTTCCGCAGATTCCAAGATCCAATTTCAGTCTCCCAAAGTAGACGTCACTCTCCGAGTGACGAAGGCCGCAAAACGCGGCCCTTGGCATTCATCACCTGGACAGTGATGGCTACTATAAACGCAACAAGGCCTCACCGTCTGCTAAACGGTCAGGCCTTGGGTAGCGTTGATGTTGCTCACGGACAGCGTGATTGTCCGAGCACGAGTCAGTTGACAGACTTGCCCTGGAATTTCGTGGCGGCTTCTGAAGTCTTAACGTTCGCAGGTGCGCCGGAGCGAGTTGCTGTTGCTGGGTTCGAAGGTACATCACGACCGCTGCCCGCTTCTTCAGCGACCTGCTGATCAGCCTTCGGTGTCCAGTTGGCAACGGACCATGTTGGATATTCATCCGCCACGCTGGCGGCGAGATCCTGCAGCAGCTCCATGATCTTCTTATTGTTCATGTCGCGATTTGCCACCACGCGCTGCAACACAAAGCGTTTGTTGTTTGGAATGTAGGCGAAGAATTTGCCTTCACCCATGCGGTCGTTGGCAGCCAGCAGTCGCAGCAAGGCTGTGCGAGGTACTTCGCCGGCAGTTTGTGGAATCTGATCCAGCCATGCCATCACCCACACCGACTGACCATTGCGGCTGAGCACGGTGGACATCGAAAACTTCCATTCTTCGCCACGGTAGCTGGTCTTGAAAGCGAAGTCATAACGCTGCTCTGTCTTGGTTGGCTTCAAGCCAATAGTTGCCAGGATTTCTCCCAACTCAGTTTCGGAAATCTGACCGGGCTGCGGCGTGGGCAGAACTTCCGGTTTTTCGTCCTGAGCGGAAACAGTCATCCACATGCCACCAGCCAAGAGCAGTGCTGGCAGCAGTACAGCACTTAACGTTTTCATCGTTCACTCCCTTGAATCGCAACGGCAAAAGATGCCGGAGTTAGTTGATGCGCTTGACATCACTCGGCCCCACGCGAATCCGTTTCGCTTGCGACCGAACACCGTAGTATTCACATCAGTGAAGCACGTGTTTCGTTTTCGAATGCACGGTTTTCATTGATTTTCCAGCTCTGCGAGGTACTTAATGCAGATCTGGGACCACGTTTCAAATTCATCAATTTGGCGCACCAATTCTGACGGAGGTGCGAATCCTACGTTTATCATCGACTTTTCACGCGCTCGAACTTTGGGATAGTCTAAATCAAAAATATGAACAATCCCCAAGTGAACTTTCCCAACTTCCGTTTCATCGTCGTTGATCAGCCCCACGCACTTTTCCCGCCACGCAGACTCAATCTCCACTTCTTCTTCGATTTCCCGCTTCATACCTTCCAAATACGGTGTGAGTTCGCCGTCCATATCGAGCGTCGAGACGTGGCCGCCAACTCCGACTGATCGCTTCGCATGCAACCGCGCTTCGCCTTGAGCTGTTCCTCGCTGGTAGAAGAAAACCTCTCCATTACAGCGAAACACGCAGTAAGGAATCAACTGCTTAAAGGTTGGGTCCTGTTCCATGTCGGGGCGAGGCCGATAGCTGGCGTGCTGCGGATTCAGAATCACTTCCAGATAGCGATCAATGTCGCCGCAAAAACCCTGGAAATGCCCGACCTGATGAAAGACGGGTGTGGGGATGACAAGGATGTGTTCAATGGTCATGGAAATTCCGGTCAGGTGTCGCCTTGGTGGAGTTGATTTAAGATAGGGAGTTCAGCAGATTCTGCCGGATTTTGTCATCACGCGTCAACCATTCAGAAACTGCCGCGCTTGTTTCAGCACGGCATCGGCAGCGTCTTCAAACACATAGTGGCCCGCGTTTGGCAGTTCCAGCGATTGTGCTTTTGGAAAGCGGCGACGGAATTCACTGAGGAATTGACCCGGAGTAAAACACCAGTCTTTCATCCCCCAGATCAACTGCATCGGATGATTCTGGAACTTTACCAGTGACTGCTCAACTTCTGTCAACGTTGTATAGCTGCGATGCGCTGGATTATGCGGGATATCCTGCACGAACTCATGCACGGCGATGCGATTTTTCCATGAATCATATGGTGCAATGAATCCAGCTCGCGCGGCAGCGCTAAGTGGTTTTTCAACGGCCATCGTGAGTGCAGCGCGAGCGAACAGGTTCAGTCCCTGGTCGCCCAGTTTTCCCAGCACTGGTATGCGACAGAGTGAGATGCGAAACGGAATGGCCTGACTGTGAAACGCTCCGGTGTTCATCAGAACGAATCGCTGAAAGCGATCCGCAAGGCGGCCTGCGCAGCCCATGCCAATCGCGCCGCCCCAGTCGTGGCCGAAGAGAGTGATCTGCTGCAGATCGAGAAGTTTGACGAGCGATGCAAGACGCTGAATATGCTGATTCAGCGTGTAGACATTTCGATCCTGAGGCTTCTCAGAAAAACCACATCCCAGATGATCGATGGCGATCACGCGATGATCGCGACTGAGATCTTTTACAAGTCGTCGCCAGGCAAAGCTCCACGTGGGATTGCCATGCACCATCAACAGCACTGGACCGTTACCTTCGTCGATGTAATGCTGCACGTGACCGTCAACTTCAAACCAGTGCGAAGCAAACGGATACTCGTCCGAAAATCCATCACGTCGTTCCGCGCGTTTTTTTAACTCCGGATCGATTTGTTCCGGTGTGAGCAGACGCGCGATAGGTTCGGATGAAGGCATGATTGACGAGAAAATTTTCGAAGTAGGTCCTCCTTGCCGAGGAGGACTTTCGAGCAAAGCTCGAACCCATGGGCGAGTATCCACTGAACGGCGACATGTTGCCCGCCAATCAACCTGTGGCAGGTCGAGACGAGCCGCTCAGTCACCGGAGGTTATGCCGACAACGGCCTTGATTCCAGCATCAGCGCCGTTCGGATTTTACAACGTCTCGAAGCTGATACACGGCCGATCGAATCTGATCTTCCGAATGGTCACAGCACAGTGAGATTCGAAGCCGTGATGTTCCTGCAGCCACCGTCGGTGGACGCACGGCAGGGATGAAAACCCCATGGGCGGCCAGTCGTCGACTGACTCGAACCGCGAGTTCATCGTCACGCAGAAGCACGGCAATGATCGGGCTATCGGAAGGCGCGGCGATCACTTCGAGTTCATTTTCGTGAAGTAATCGCCGAGCGAAAGCTGACCGCACGGCAAGATTCCGTCTCCGCTCCGGTTCATTCGAAATGACTTGCAACGCCGCCGCCGCTGCAGCACAGACTGCGGGAGGCAATGCGGTGGAGAAAAACTGGCTGCGAGCTGAGTTCCACAACCATTCGCACAGTGTTGCAGAACCAACAACAAAGCCACCAAGGCCCCCAATGGCTTTGCTCAGAGTGCCGATCTTCACGGGAATGCGGTGGCCGACATTCTGCCTTTCACACACGCCGCGACCCGTCGCACCGAACACACCCGTCCCATGCGCTTCATCGACGATCATCGTGGATTGGGATCGTTCAGCGATGTCACACAAGTTCGGCAGGTCTGCCAATGTTCCGTCCATGCTGAAAACCGTGTCAGTCACGATGAATACCGCATCGTAGTCACTGCGACGGCGTTCGATCGATTCAACCAGCCGATCCAGTTCGGTCCGATCGTAGACAAAGAACTTCCCCGCACTTGCGCGGCAACCGTCGATCAGGCTGGCGTGGTTTTCGCGATCACAGAACACGGCATCTTTTTTACCGATAAGTGAAGTCAGTGTTCCGGTATTTGCAGCAAAGCCAGACGGA
>JBDNFT010000707.1:0-3465 GCA_041689695.1 Planctomycetaceae bacterium
GAAGTACTTTCATTTCGACACGATTCCTTAACATCACGAGTTTGAAATGCCACTCACGTCCGACAAACGCAGATTGTCGTGCCTCAGGGGAGTCAAGTCAGCAGAAATGTGCCACAGAAACGGCCAATTCGGGTTAAAGCTGAGCGAGTCGTTGCAAATGAAACTTTCGGCCAACAAAAAAATGCTGTACAACAAAGCATGATTCATTCGAAAACGAGACAGATCGCGTATCCAAGAGATCTTTAGATTCATTATTTTCGTTCAGGAGACATCCCATGCGGCGAGTTGGTCGATACCACTCACTTGGATTGCCGGTTTCTTCAATTGTGGTTGCTCTGGGTCTCCTGAGTATAGCAGTTGACGTTCGGGCTCAGGATGTTGTCTACAACCGTGATGTGCGGGCGATCCTGGCGGAGAATTGTTTCTCCTGCCATGGGTTCGATCAGAAAACTCGCGAAGCCGGATTGCGACTCGACACGGCCGATGGTTCAACCGCAGTTTTGGAATCTGGCAGCGCGGCCATCGTTCCGGGGAAAGTGGATCAAAGCGAATTGCTGAAACGAATTTTCAGCGACGATCACAGTACGCTGATGCCGCCCCCAGAATCCGGCAAACAACTCACGCCCGAACAGAAGAATATCCTGAAGGCATGGATCGCTCAGGGGGCGGAATATCAAAAGCACTGGGCGTTCATTCCGCCAGCGAAGACGGAACCGCCGACGGCTGATGGCGTAGGCTCAATCCAGCACAATCCGGTTGATGCCTTCATTCAGGATCGACTGAAACGAGCTGGGCTTGCGGCGTCTCCTGCTGCCGATCCCGTGACGTTGATGCGACGTGTCAGTTTGGACTTGATCGGACTGCCTCCAACGATCACAGAGGTCGATGCGTTCCTGAAAGCATTCGAACAGAATCCGGACGCGGCTTACAGCGAACTCGCTGATCGGCTTCTGAGGAGTCCACACTACGGCGAACGCTGGGGACGTTGGTGGCTTGATCAGGCTCGGTACGCCGACAGCAATGGCTACTCCGTCGATGCGCCGCGAAGCATCTGGAAATACCGCGACTGGGTCGTAGATGCGCTAAACAAGGACATGCCGTTCGATGAGTTCACGATTGAGCAACTTGCGGGCGATCTGTTGCCCAACGCAACCGTTGCACAGCAAGTCGCCACAGGGTTTCATCGCAACACGCCGATCAACCAGGAAGGTGGCATTGATCCGGAACAGTTTCGTATCGACAGTGTGTTTGATCGAGTCGCAACGACCGGCACTGTCTGGCTAGGTCTGACCATCGGCTGTTGCCAGTGCCACGATCATAAGTTCGATCCGATCAAACACGACGAGTACTATCAGTTCTTCGCGTTCTTTAATCAGCAGGATGAGCCGAGTCTCACCGTCTATCCGCCGGATGTAGATCCGACGATGTTGAATGGCGAAAAGAAGCAAATCGAAGCTTCACTTGCCAAATTGATGGATGATTTTACCGATGAATTAGACGAATGGGAGTCGGAGCTTACTGAGCCACAGCGTTCGAACTTTTCGAAAGAGGTTCAGAAAACTCTGGCGACCGAAAAGAAAAAACGCAACACATCGCAACGCATCGAACTCTTCACCCAAAGTCCTTGCGCCAATGATCAGGATTTCGTTGAGCAGCGAAAACGCATTGAGCAGATCGAAAAACTGTTGGCATCCGGCGTTTCGACTTTCGTCATGAAGGAACAAGCTCAGCCTCGCAAAACCACTGTCTTCATCAAAGGCGATTTCACACGACCGGACAAAGAAGTCACATGCGGAACGCCGTCTGTTCTGCCGCCACTTTCCACGACGGACAAGTCGGTCAATCGCCTGGATCTGGCACGCTGGATCGCATCATCCAACAATCCGCTCACGTCGCGGGTGATCGTCAATCGAGTCTGGCAGCAGTACTTTGGACGCGGACTGGTCGAAACAGAAAATGACCTCGGACTTCAAGGCTCCGCACCGTCGCATCCGGAGCTATTGGATTGGCTGGCGTTGGATTTCATCGAAAACCGCTGGAGTTTGAAAGAACTGCATCGACGCATCGTGATGTCGCATACGTATCGCCAATCGTCTCGCGATCGAGCGGATTTGAAGGCCAAAGATCCTGGCAACTACCTGTTGGGGCGTCAGCAAAGATTGCGATTGGATGCTGAAATTGTCCGTGATGTGGCATTGTCGGCCAGCGGCTTGCTGAGTTCCAAAGTTGGCGGCCCACCCGTTTATCCACCGATACCTGCGGGCGTGATGGGACAGGGACAAGTCAAGCGGGAATGGAAAGTCAGCGAAGGTGAAGACCACTATCGCCGAGGCCTTTACACGTTCATCTATCGAGCCACTCCGCCGCCGGAACTGAACGTCTTCGATGCCCCGGATGGGCAGAGTTCGTGTACTCGCCGCCTTCGCAGCAACACGCCGCTTCAGGCATTGACGCTAATGAATGACGCAGCATTTTTCGAATTCGAAAACGCGATCGCAGACATCATTCAGCGTGACGGCATTGAAGTCGCATTCCAACGCTGCACATGTCGATTGCCGAAACCCGAAGAACTTGAAGTCCTGTCAGATCTTGAACCCCTCAACGCAGCTCGCGCGTTGCTGAATCTGGATGAAACGTTTACTCGCGAATAAGCGGTATCGCGCCAGCGTTTAACCCGACTCGAAGAGGAGGCGGAGTCGTCTGGCACCTCCTCTTCGAGTCGGGTTAAACGATTAAATCAACAGCCCGCTAGCGCCGACCCCCTCACACCTTCATGGCATCTACCACTGATCTCACCATGCAAAACAATCTACACTATCAAGCACTTCACGCCCAAACCCGCCGTCACTTCTTTCGCGATTGCGGCGTCGGCGTTGGTGCCATCGCCCTGAGTGATTTGCTGAAGGGTCAAACGCCGGCGATGGCTGCCGTGTCATCCAACAATCCGCTACAGCCGAAAGCCACACAGTTGCTGGCCCGCGCGAAGCGAGTTATTTATCTGTTCATGGCTGGCGGTCCATCGCAACTGGATACCTTTGACTATAAGCCCATGCTGAATAAGCTTAACGGTAAGCCGATTCCGCAGAGCTACATCGAAGGCAAACGTTTTGCGTTTATGAACAGCAGCCACAAGACCAATCTGCTGGGATCAAAACGCCGGTTCCAACAATACGGCGATCGAGGAGCCTGGGTCAGTGACTTGCTGCCTCACACCGGAAACATCATCGACAAGCTCACATTTCTGCATACTTGCAAAACCGATCTGTTCAATCATGCTCCAGCAAAGCTGTTCATGAATACCGGCACCGGACTGTTCGGTCGTCCAAGTCTCGGAGCGTGGCTGACATACGGGCTCGGTAGTGAATGCGACAATCTGCCCGGCTTTGTCGTCCTGCAAAGCGGCCCACGCGGTCCACGCGGCGGAGCGATTCTTTGGGGAAGTGGCGTGCTTCCGACGACGTATCA
>JBDNFT010000708.1:0-3960 GCA_041689695.1 Planctomycetaceae bacterium
CGGAGTCTGAACATTCTCGACCAGTCCCGAAGCGGGTACGGCTTTTATTTCCGGAGCGATTGCTCCGCTGCCGCAGTGGACCCGCCCGCACCACGCCGATGCAACTTCGCTGAAGTGACATCGGCCTCCCCTTGATCGCATTTGCTCCGACGCAAAGCCCTGTCTTCCTGGGAGTCTGCTCACCGGCTGAACGCCGTCGAGCAGACTCCGCCCTGCACGGGCCGCGCCGACCGGCTTGGGAGCCGGTGCGGCTTTTCGGGCTGAACGCCCTCTTCGGTGTTCGCTGGGACGCGAACACCTGGATCGATGCCGCATGGGGCGGCATGCGATCCTTTGGCTCCGCTGGACGCTCCGCCCCCACACTTTGCTGCCGCTCCGTGCGGGTCCCCGCTGTGGCCGCCTTTGCGGCGGCCAGTGTTTCTTGAAGATTTCCTGCGCAGAATCAACGCCCGCCTTTCGTCTACATGTCGAGTACTGATCCTCGCCTGAGAATCAGCAGCACCGCAATTTAGTCATTTGGGAGAAGCGACGATGCCTGATGAGTCCTCTGAGCCGGACTTCATGACTTTCGAAGTCACTCGAGCCGACCGGCGATTCCCTCGGTTTCAGAAGGAATACCCCAGTCCCCCGCAGAATCGCATTCACAAGCTTGAGGACCAACCCAACGAGCAGGAACTGCAGGGGAAGTTGTCACTCGCAATCTCCCAACGTTTGCCGTGGCACGAAGTCGGGAATGCTGCGAAGCCTGACCGCGACGCTCTTGTCGCGGCCTATGTGGCCAGTCTGAAAATGCTGGGGCAGTTCCATGACGACATCAGCACCGTCACTCGAGAGGCATGTCGTGCAAATCTCGAATTCCGCACCGACCAAACTGACACCAACGCAGAAGCACGTGACGCAATACTCGACAGACAACTGGAAGACATGATGTCACAGGCATTCGCCGCATGGCTGCCTGCCAGAAACGCGTTGACTGCCAACCTCATGTCACTCTCTTCCGACATCAGCATGAACTGATTAATGCGGTTCGGACCAGCATTCGAAACAGTCCCGTGATCATGCCGCCTCAGATCGTCCGATTGGTCAATGCCATTCCGGAATGGCTATATCCATTTGTCGAAGTCATCGACGGTCAAATCGTGCGCGAGCTCATTATCGAGCGGGATGTCTCAGTCGAAGACTGGACTCAGGTGAACGTCCGGGACGAGCCCATCAACGATATTGATCCAGGGATTATCATCGGGCTTTTTGTATTGAGCGGATGGGGCTCGTTTGAGATTCGGAAAGAACAGGAGCGAAGACAGGCGATTCAACGTCTTGTGACCGAGGAAACCGAATTCCGCCTCGCTCCCGTTTTCACGGTGGCGGCAGTGGGCCTGAGTGGCATCGCTCTGTGGTTCAGGTATCGGTCTGTGCTGGAAGGCAGAAAGCAATGGGTCGTTGTGCTGGTCACAGCTTTCGCCGCCTACTCAGCGTGGCAGGCCAGCCTGAGTTATGCCATTCGACATCGTTTTGCCGCACCTGAGTACTACGCCATCTGCATGGCAGGATGCACTGGTGCCGGGTTGATCCTGGCGCAATGGGGTGTCGCCCCAAAATTGGATTCGATGTCATGGGTGACCCCAGTCGCTCTTTGTGCCGCCGCAACTCTTTGTTTTCATTTTGGACGTCTGTTTCGATAACGCGTTGCCTCTCGCATCACCGTCGCCTTCTTTCTCTGGAAGTTTGTCATGAGCACCGACTCCCCTTCAACGCTTCGCCCACGATTTCTGATTACACCAACGGTGAAGATCGCGTTTCTGGCATGGGCGCTCTTATTCATCGGGGCGTTCGTTCTGTATGAAATCAATAGCACCCATACCGCAGCGCTTCGCGACGATATGAACACAACTCGCAAGAGTCTTGACGATCTTCGTGCTGATCGAGAATCCGGCAACCCCGAATTGCAGGCAGAACTGAACCAGGCTCGCGAGGAATCTCGTTCACTCTCGGATCGCATCAATCAGCTGGAATCCAGCCTCGGACAGGAAAGTATTGTTTCTCCGGAACAGAGCCTGACAGCATCAGAGCTGGCAGTTCAGAAAGCGAATGCAGCCAAGCATCATGCACTGGCCAACGCAGCGGTTCGTGACCTGGGTAAGCTCAAGACGCTGCAGATGGAATGGGCAGCTCTTGAAGCGAAATTGATGAACGGTCAGGAAGGAGCTCGTCTCGCAGGAAGCGCCAAGCATCTGCAACGAGTCACCGACGTCCTGCATCAGGAAAGGCCAACGGCCGAACAGATCGTCGAATGGGAAAGTCGCCTGACTCCATTGACCGAGCCTTTCACTCTTGCCGCGGCGGAGTCCACTCCCGTTGCCATCACTGAAGAACATGAAGGCCTACTGAGTGACCTGGGTAAGGAACTCAAAACAGCCACTTCGGAATTCGAACGTCAAAAGCTGCTTCTGGAATCCATTCAGCGAGAAACATCGTCGCTGAAACCAAGCGGGCTTACGCTGGCCGCAGCGATTGAGCAGCACCGGGAAGAACAAGAGCTGGCGGAAGCCGAACGATTGGCTCATGTCAGGCAGACGGCAAAGAACGAAGCGGAAAAGGCAGGAGCCGCAAGAATTGCGAAAGCGGAACAGGATCTGGCTGAAGCGAAAATTCAGCGAACGGAACAGAAAATCGCGGCCGAGAAGGAGCAGGTGGCTGAAGAAGCACGTGTCGCTGACATGCAGCGTAAGGCAACGCTCGCCGGATTGAACGAGGAAGCTACTCGCGTGGCAGATGAACTGCGTTGGACTCAGCTGGAGCGTGAAATGCGACGTGATATGAACGAAATCAATGGCCTGTTGATGGCCTACACGGCCCCCGGTTTTACGTATCGACCTGACGACACCAAGGGCCCCGTTTCGTACTCGCTGATCAAGAGTTCCGGTGGACTGGAACCAACACGCAAAGGACTCGGCAATCTGTTCTTCATTGCCGCCGGAAACAGTGATCGTGAACGTGGCGGACTGCCCGAAGGAGTCGGCGGTCACATCGCCAGCGAGACTCCTGTCGCGCCCATAGAGCGGGCTCAGGAGCTGCTGATCAAGTATGGTGAATTGATGGTTCGAAAGGGCATGCTGGCCCCATAGCACGCCCTTCTGCCGCCACAAACATTCGCCTTATCTGACACGGGAAATCGATTCAAAAACAATGGCTGACACACTGGCTGACAGACCTACCCCCATGACAGCCAGTATGTCGGCCACGAAAGTGAAGTCACTGCAGCAGGTTAGTGCGACTTTCTTCGGCAAGTGTCAGATACCCGTATCCGGCGACACAACGCCTGACGGATATCGTTAATCCGGGGATTCTCTTGAAGGCGTTTCAGATATCATGTTGGACTCCAGAAAAGACACCAACGATCGAGGATTCACGGTCCTCATCAAGGGCAAAAACATCCCCTGTCTTGAGTGCCGTCGCATCCGTCGCCGAGACTACTTTCTGCTGGAACGCATGGGCAGTCCGTTTCGCGAATCGTATCTCGCCTTCGATCCTCTCAGTGGCCCTGGCGGCAGCTTTTTCCTGATCCAGTCGCTGCCTGTCGGGAGGTCGACCGAGCAACTGCTGCGAGTCCTGAGTCGGCTCAAGAATGATGGCTTTCCGCGAGCCGTGGAGTGGCAGAAAAATCGTCATCAGATTGACGTCGCGTTGACGTGGACAGAAGGCATCAGCCTGGCCGATTACCTTCAGAACATTCGCGAAGGCCGCAGGCCGCCTGTCGAGCCCGCACAGGCCGTTCGGCTGGTCAATGGCATTGCCCATGCTGTCTGTCATCTGCATCGCCGTCTGCAGGTCGCACATGGCGATATTCAGCCAGCGAACGTCATCGTCACTTCCCACCCCAGTCGACTGCAACTCATCGATTTTGGCAGTGCCTTTACCACCGACTGGACTACACGCCGCACCGAAGGCGACGGCCACCAC
>JBDNFT010000709.1:0-6250 GCA_041689695.1 Planctomycetaceae bacterium
GCTTTCCAGCGGTCGCGACTACTCCTGAAGAACTCCGCCAATTTACCAACCGGACTTACGTAATCCAACATCTGACGATCCTCCGTGAATACCCCACCCAACTGCCTTAAATCTCGCTGGAAACAAAAACCGTGTCAAGGCTATATTTTCAACAGCCTAAATCAGGGCACTGACGTTCCCCGCTCGACATTGGGGGCAGTCGCGATTGATTGTGAAGATGGGAGGGCGAGGCTCCTGCTGAATCGGCCAAACGATGACCAGGAACGGGAGATTGTGAACCGGCGTGGCCCTTTGGTTTTCATCTTCCGAAGAGCACGAGGAACACTATCAGAGTTGCGTTGATACATTATTTCGCGCGGATTCTGTGGCAAAAAATGCCGCTGGGGGCACCGGTGGATCGGCAGAACAGGATCAAACTTCTGCGCATCGGCGCAGCATCTTCCGATCTGCCGCTTTGAATTGACCAGCCGGGCAATTTCTGATCAGCAGAATCCGCAGGCTCAGCTTGCGGGCAATTGAGAACCCGTTTAGCCTCGTTGTCCCTCCTTGTTTTGGCATGTTTGGGTTCTGATTGTTTCGAAGTGAAACATCTCGGAGTCGAAACAATTCGACTCGCACCTCAGCCGCGACAGTTTTATGACAAAACGCCATCTGCCAATTCGCCAGATTTCAGCGGTAAGCATCCTCGTGATGCTGGCCGGAATCGTACCAATTGCCGCTCCTCTGGCCGTTGTCGCGCAGGACGCTGGCGAATTCAAAGTGTACCGGCTGACGGAATCGACACCGTCAGAGGCCAGAAGAATGCTGATGGAGTTGCTCGACTCGGACACCGAAGCCATCCACATTGTCGCTGATAATTCAGCGTCTGAACTTTTGGTTTCCGGCTCGGCCGAGGTTCAGGAACTTGCGGACAATCTTGTCCGGGAACTCAACGCGAACAAAAGCCTCAACGTCAGCACTGCTGAGCCTCGAACCGTAAAAACTTACGTGACGCTTCCGGAAGAGGCTCAGGATCAGCTTCAGTTGTTAAAAAGATCACTGAGCGCCTCCGCAAAGATCTCTGCCAGTGAGGATGGCCGCAGTCTGGTACTTATGGGAACGACAAAAGATCACAAGAAAACCGCTGATCTGCTGGAGATTTCGAGCGACACGGAGAGTCCGTTCTTCGGTTCCGCGGACAATTGGGTGCGTGACGGGAGCGATCGGGAAAGCTCAACAGAGACTGGAACTCGCGAGGACTTGCAGCGATCACGTCAGATAGAGGGAAAGCTGTCTGGCAGGCGTGTCGATACCGAATTTCCGCGGTCGAAGTCCACGTCGATCGCGTCGCGAATTCCTCCATCGTCGGAGAAAAAATCACCTCGGCTGGAGAAGCTGCAGGAGCAGGAACATGCCGTCCGGTTTCGATTTCAGAACATTACAAGTCAGCAGGCTGAGACAGCCATACGTCGCCTCCTTGGACCTCGCGTGATGGGACTGGCACCGCGGCAACTGAGTTTTTCCAGCGGCCGCACGCGAAGAGTTTCAATGACGTTCGACGAGATGTCGGATTCATGTCTGCTGGAGGGCTCTGAAGATCTCATCCAGCAGTTCGCGAAGCTGATGCGTCAACTGGATGACGCCCGCGACCAGAAGACGGAAGATACGATTCGTTTTGTTTCATTGTTGAATGTCGACACGGACGTTTTAAACAAAGCACTTCTGATCTGGAAACAGTCTGCTCAGCGTCAGAAAGCCGCCGACACGGGTGCAGATCGAAAGCAGGGGTCCAGTAAGCGACAGAATTTTATTCACCGTGCCGGATTTCAGCAAGCGCCAGGTGAACCAGCAAACCCGATCGAGCAGGCAGCGCCAGCCGACATAGGTGACACCACAACCGACAAGTCGGAAGCCGGACAGGATAACCAGTTACGGCGACCGTCGTCCGATATCACCGTCGAACCTCTTCCGGATTTGGATGTTCTGATTCTTCGTGGCCGCGATCCGGATGTCGAAGAGCTGACTCGGATCATTAAAGAAATCGAACGCCTGAGCGCCGAGACCGCGCCGGAGATCGAAGTCGTTTATCTCCAGAACGTTCAGGGTGAAGCGCTCGAGAAACTGGTGACGAAGGTTTTGGATGATCTGACCGGTCCGCTGCAAGGCCGAGTTTCCATCACTCCGCTGATTAAACCCAACGCACTATTGCTGATTGGTTGGGGCGAAGCAGTCAGTGCGGCGAAGAAGTTAATCGCCGAACTGGACGAAGCTGTCGAACCGCAGACTCAGATGCAGATGTTCTCGTTGAAGAATGCTTCTGCGAATCGGGTTGAGACGACGGTGAAGGAGTTCCTTGGCAAGCGAGGAGGACTCGGGCCGACAGTGAATATCACGGCTGATCCGCGAACGAACACCGTCATCGTCAACGCTGCTCCGCGCGATCTGCAGGAAGTGTCGCGTCTGATCGAACGCCTGGACGCCGGCACATCCGAGTCCGTGAATCAGGCAAAGATCATTCAGTTGAAGAATGCCCTCGCTCTGGACGTTTCACAGACAATCACGGCTGCTATCACAGCGGCTCGTGGCGGTGTTGGCACGCAGCGTTCAGCGGCGCTTGAAATGCTGCTGACGGGACCCGATGGAAAGAGTGTTGCAGCCAGTGGACTTCTTGAAGACGTGAAGCTGACTCCGGATCCAAGGACCAATCGAATCTTTATCACCGGCCCGCCCGAAAGCCTGCCGCTGGTCGAGCAGTTGATTGAAAGCTTTGACGAATCGCCAGCCGCTTCGGCTCAGATCAAAGTGTTCCACATCACAAACGGCGATGCCAGTGACCTCGTTCAAGTGCTGCGATCGTTGTTCCCCGAGCAGGCGGCGGTCTCGAACGTGCCTCAACTGGCGACGGCAGAAGGCGAAACCTCGCTGGTGCCTGTTCGGTTCTCCGTCGATATCCGGACCAATACCATCATCTCCACCGGAACTTCCGGAGACTTACAGATTGTCGAAGCGCTACTTCTGCGTCTGGATGAGACGGACTCGCAGGAACGAGTCAACGAAGTCTATCGACTTAAGAATTCGCCTGCTCTGGACGTAGCAAATGCTGTCAATAACTTTCTGCGAAGCGAACGTATCGTCAATCAGGCAGCACCCGGCCGTCAAAATCCGTTCACTCAGATCGAGTCCGAAGTTGTTGTGGTCCCTGAGCCAGTGGGGAACGCTCTGATCATCAGCGCGACGCCACGCTACTTCAAGCAAATCCTCGAACTTGTGGAAGGCCTGGATGCTCAGCCGCCGCAGGTGATGATTCAAGTTATTCTGGCAGAAGTTTCGCTGGACAATCGAAACGAATTTGGCGTCGAACTTGGACTGCAGGACTCCCTATTGTTCGACCGCAGTCTGCTGGGGAGTATTCTGACTCCGGGTTACAACTTTAATAATCAGCCGCTTGGGAATGCGAATACTGCCAATTCGCTGGCGTCGCGGAATCAGGTTGGCGGCCAGGCGCTCTCTCACTTCAGCGTCGGACGCACAAGTTCGGATACGGGCTATGGTGGCCTTGTTCTTTCCGCGAGCAGCGAAAACGTCAGCGTCCTGCTGCGAGCCATGAATCAGACGCAGGCCGTTGAGATCCTGAGTCGTCCGCAAGTGATGACGCTCGACAATCAGCCTGCGTTCATTCAAGTCGGCCAGCGAGTGCCCCAGATCACAGGGTCCACGATCAGCCAGGTCGGGCAAAGCAACTCGATCACTCCAACAAACGTCGGGCTCATTCTGGGGGTCACTCCGCGAATCAGTCCGGAAGGCATGGTCGTGATGGAAATCGACGCGGAGAAATCTGAAGTCGGGCCTGAGGCGGAGGGAATTCCGGTTTCGATCTCTTCGGACGGCAACGTCGTTCGGTCTCCACGAATCAACATCACAACTGCTCAGACAACGGTCAGTGCCGCGAGCGGTCAGACGATCGTTATTGGCGGATTGATCACGTCGAGCAACAGCTCCATTCAGCGGCGAGTGCCATGGCTCAGCGACGTCCCACTCCTTGGCAATCTGTTTCGGTACGATGGTAATGCAAATTCGCGAAAGGAACTTCTGATCATTCTGACGCCAAACGTTGTGCGAGGTCGCTCGGAAGCGGAATACATCAAGCAGGTCGAGATGGCTCGAATGTCCTGGATTTCCTGCGACATCTTTAACTGGATGAACAACGATTGTGACGTCGCCGGGCAGCTTGATTCGGGTGCAATCCCGACGATCTATCCTGACCAGACGCCGGGGGCTGAGGCCTTTGAACAGATCGTTCCTCTCAGCTCTCCTTCGGTTCCGGAGATCGGAGCGGGGATGACTTACGAAAGTCCTCAGCCCGATCCAGCTCCGCCTGCCAAAGTCGTGGTTCCCGAATGGAAGATCGAGTCCAGCAACAAACTGGAAGGCGACAACGGGATTCAGCAAATGTCTTTTTCTCCGTCGGAACTAACAGAGTTGGAGCCGAGTTCCGCGAAGTCGCCGAGCACAAAGTCTGGTTCAAAGCGAAAGACAGAAACCGTCAAACCATCGACGGTGAAAGAGAAAGAATCATCGATTCGCTCTGAGGCAAACACCAAAACCAAACCTAAAACCAAACCGAAGTCGAAATTTCTTTGGCCTTTACGTTAGGCGCAAAACCGTTCAACAAGTAGCAGGCACACTCCGTGTGCCGTCCGCCAAAGCCGCGAAAAGTGTTGCTTTTCTTGTTGCTGCGGCACATGGAATGTGCCTGCTACTTTGAATAATTGAATGGTCTTTACGTTAGGCGAGCGGTAGAAAGAAGTTGTCAAAAGTTATTTGGAATTAACTTCGGCTTTAGAAATAAAGGCCGATTCAAAAATTAGGTTCCCTCTTCCTTCGAATTAGGAAGAACGAACAAAACTCTGGTTCCCATTCTGGTTCATTTCCGAATTCGATAATCTCATGCCGTACTTATTCATCAATCTTCGCTCCTGTCTTCTGCTGCTGGCGTTGTGTCTTACAATGATGCAGGCAGGATGTGCGTTGCTGACGACCAGCCAGCTTCCGATGTTTGGAGCGAAGAAACCGGAATTCGAAGTGCCGCGGCAAGTGGTTCCTGTATGGTCGGACACTGTTCTGCACCAACCGGATTCGGCGGCGACCAGAGGATTCGGCGGACGATTGATGTTTTATGGACAGGACAAACACAAGCCGATCCGAGTCGAAGGATCGTTGATCGTCTATGCGTGGGATGACAGCAAGGGCTCAATGGAACGAGCACCCGATCGCAAGTACGTGTTTACGGCTGAAACACTTCAAAACCACTACAGCGAGTCGCGACTGGGGCATTCCTACAGCTTCTGGGTGCCCTGGGATGCTGCGGGTGGACCACTTCAACGTTTGACTTTGATCAGCCGTTTTCTAAGCAGGGACGGAACAGAATTGACGGGCACTCCGGCTCACGTTGTTCTTCAGGGCCCGAGCGATTCTTCGCCGTTCCCTAATGAGATCAAGGATGTGAATTCCATCGACGAAGTAACCGGGGACGATCTTAGTCTGTCTGCTCGTTTTGAAAAGAAACGAATGGGGCGAGTTCAACAGGCCAGCTTTACTGCGGACGAAGAAGAAGAGACTGCTTCATCAAGCAGACGTTCTCATTCAAGACCGTTGCATCCAGGCTTGAAGACGTCTGAAATCGGTTTGACTCGCGGATTCTACGAACGCAACATGCAGGGAAATCAGGCAGTTCAAAGTAATAGCGAATTCTCTGCGACGGATGTCGATGTCCTGCTGGAGCCTTCACCAGTCAAGAAGTCCAGCCGAGGAAACTCCAACGGACAAGTTCGTGGCACAACTAGTTCGACTTCGGAGAACGCGGACGACGCTGAAGCGGCGGAAGAGACGGATCTACAGTCAAATGATTTTCCACCTTTTGAATCCCGGGTTCGAACATCACGAGTAATTGGGTCGTCTGCCGGTCCCGTTCGGAAGCAACCGCTCCGCGCAAAGTCACTGAATGGTCTTCCGAAGACACCTCGAGCGTCATCGAGTGCGATTGAATAAACGACAGAAGCCCCTCAGAAAGCGCAGGCTGAACGGTCGTTGTTTGTGGTTGGCGAACGGCGTCCTCAGCGAGAGTCAATCGTTCCGCATAGAGCCCCGTCGGTCTGACAATGCGAGGCCGGTTGATCGGCGGTCGAGCTTCTTCAGTCAGACCTACGACGGATGACGTTGCCGTAGTTGCAACCCCCTGACCTCCGACGAATCCAGTTGCGGCTTCTGCCGA
>JBDNFT010000710.1:0-2125 GCA_041689695.1 Planctomycetaceae bacterium
ATAGTAGCGGCCTTCGTCCGAAGTATCGCAGTTCATCACTCGGAGAGTGATGTCTACTTTGGGTGTTTCTTTGCGGAATCCGTGTCGAACGCAGCGGCTAATGATGAACAGGCCGACTACGAAACACGATTGACCGAACACGGTGAACACTCCGTAATTGTGAGTGTATAACAACGCCGTCGCGTTGATCGCGTAGCCGATCCACCAACGACACTGAAACATGGCGGCGGCAAGCGTTTTGCCGCTCAGGGAATCAGCACCTTGTAATCCTCGCAATAACATCCAGCTTGAAACGACCGAGAGCAACGTGGCCATGGAATACATACGAGTTTCCATGGCCCAGTGAATATGAATTCCGTTGACCGCATAAAGTGCCGCTGCAAGAACTCCCACTGATCGAGATACAACTTTTCCGTGCGGTTCGTTCGTCTCGGCAAACTCATCGCGGCAGAACACATACAGCATCCAGATTGTAAATACGTCGCACGTTACCGAAAGCATTCGCTGTGCAATTTCAGATTCGCCGAAGAGCGCAATCCAGCACTTCAAAGTCATGAAATACAATGGCGGATGAAAATCATTCGCCGTCCGCTGAATGATCTCTGTGAACGAAAATTTCGTCGCCATTGTCCAGGAATAAGCTTCATCCAGCCAAAAGTTGTGAGCGCCAATCGGCCACAATCGAAGGGCGGTTCCTGCTGCTACGACACCTGTCATCCAGATTAACGCCGCACGACGATTCATTTCGTGGCCTATTGAATAAAGTTTGCAATCATCAAACAACACCTTTGACACATGGCACTGTAACAACAGAATTCAAGAACAAAGTGCTACAAGATTTCGGTAGAAGTCGCGTGGTATTTCTAGTTTTAGTCACCGAATCATGTTGGGGCGAACAGAATGAGTTTAATGCTTGCTATTGAAATCAAACTTGCGTCAGAGTTGATCGTGAACGCCGCTGCAAATCAACACAATGGACTTTGAGATTCGAGCAACTTTAATTTCCGATGGTACGTTACGCCGATCGCACAGTTGGTAAAAGAGAACGCGGGAACTGACAAAGGGAAGACAATGCACTAGGTATGTTGATGCGTGCTAAACTAAAGTTCAAGTCGTGTTCGGCTGCTTGTCTTCCGACCTATGGTGCACTCGCATCATCGAAACCTGAATTTGTGCGGATGACAACTGTTGACGTTGCCCGCCGCAGCAAATTCAATCGAGAGGCTATGGGGTCGAGATGTTGTCAGCCGCAAATGACCGAAATGAACTCGATTCTTCTCTAGTCCGAATTAAACATTCGTAGATTCCTGCTGGATATACGACATAGCCTTTGCGAGCACGATTCCCAAAGCTTCAGCGTTCTTTTCCGTGAAGCTGTGGCAGTATTCAAAGTTGTCATTGCCGTCGCGTTTGAAACAGCGAACTGGCTCAAACGTGAAGAAAGATTCGCCGGTTTCGCTATTTTGACGTTGGTCAATGCAAACTCCGACTGAGCCTTCCCAGATGTGTTTTTTGTTGTTTTGGTTTTCCATAAAATCCTCCATGAGATGTTGTTGAAGCCTGATTTTCGCACGGATCTGAGTCTTACTCAAATTTTTCTGCAGGAGCTCAAGGCTGGAAGTGTTCGCTGTCAGTAGCGAACAGCAAATGAGATTTCAGCCGTTACTTCACTGAATCACAATCAGGGCATTCACCAACATAGTTCCAGGACAAACCTGCTGGATCCGGTACCAATCGCGTCCATCCTTCGACGACGGCATCCTGCAGTGTCTCCGGCCCGTCATTGCCACAACCGCCGCAGGTCAATGATTCTGCTGCAAGGTTCACACTGGAACTGTCATCGGATTGTTGCGTTGTCGTCGTGGCTGCCATGCTTCGAGAATACTGCAGCCTGAATTCTTAAGCAAATTCAGTTTGAGCTGCGATTGTTTCTGCTTTCGCCGGAGCCGCTCATTGGTTGGGGTTCACGGGGCCACACCAATCAATGAGTGGTGGAGGAGAAAGCAGAAACCTTGCCGCCATGCCAGGCAACGCCACCCAGCCCAGCCGCCCAAACCTCTGCTTTTGCTGGAAGCTTTTGGCTTGGGGGTCTCTTAATCCCTGCAATTCGAGCGTCCATTCGAAA
>JBDNFT010000711.1:0-4527 GCA_041689695.1 Planctomycetaceae bacterium
AATCCGACCTGAGACAGGTCGGACTACGGCTGCGGAGGTGCAGGTAAGGTTCGAGGCGGCCCGACTGGACCAGGACCTTGGCCTGGAAATCCAGGTGGGCCAGCTGGCAACATGCCCTGAAACATCGTCGGGTTGTCTTTAATGATTGTGACAATTTGCCCCGGAGCTCGGAGCGAGATTGTTACTGCAGATCCGCTATGCGATGCCGAAAGACTGTCAACCAATTGCTGAACAGGCACCTTGAGAGGTTCCGGAACAGATCCAGCACCGGCGATCGGGTAGAACTGTTTTGCAGTGGCCGCAGCTTCATTAAGTGGTGCCTGAACTTCGGTTGCAGCTTCCGGCTCAGTCAGATTCACAACTATCTTCAGATCAAGATTGCTGCCGAAATCCATCACAATCGCAGCACCGCTGATCTTTCCTCTCACGGCGTCGAAGATTTTGCGAGCAAATGGAGCTGAACCTTGCGGTGCTTCCGGAATTGAGCCGCTCATGCCGGGCAACAACGGACCGGCAAACGCCATGACCAGCGGACTGGCATTGGAAACGAAGCTGAACTGTTCGTTTGTCGCTTCGCCAGCCCCATTGGTAATCACATTCTGAACCGCCTTTTCAACGCCAAAAACAAAAGTGCTGGCATCGACCTGGTAGAGTGCAACCTGAGGCTGATTCGGCTGCTGATTTTCGATCAAATAGTATGTCTTACTTTCGAACGTCGCCTCCACGCCTTTACTGGCGGCGATGACGTCTTCTATCGCGATATCTTTGTTCGTCCGCAGGACACTGACGGCATTTGCGCCGCCGAACACATTTTGAGCCATAGCTGCCGGGTCTTGACCGCCAGCCGCCATCATTCCCATCTGCATCATGCCGCCGATAAAGTTGCTGATACCAGATGTGACGGAATCAATGTCGTTGGCATCAAATCCGATCTGAGCTGTCATATCGGTCATGCCTTTTTCAAAATCGGGCGTACCTTTCATCGGTGCGACAAAACCGCTCGCGAGGATATCTGCGGGACGAGCATAAACGACAAAGTCTGCATTTGCGGGCAGATAAGACGTATCGATTGGTCCTGCATTCGCCCGAGCAGCGGGCAAACCAGGAAGTGCCGCTTTGCCGCCAAGAAACGGATTGCTTGAGCCGGACGCAACAGGCGCTTCAGCCATAGGGACAGTATCGGTTTTCGGTGTGCCTTTCGCTGCGTCTGTTTTTTGGGGTGCATCCGCAGCGGCCAGTAAATCTTTGGCTGGAGTGACCGGAGCGTTTAACCGTTCTTCGGCTTCCATCCGAGCTTTGTTTTCAGCCAGAATCGCTTCTGCTGCTTTTTGCTGTCGTGCTACAGCTGCAGCCTGTTCCAGTTCTGCTTCACGCGCTGCAGCCGCATTTGCCTCGGCAAGACGTTCTTCCTGCGACATCGACGAGAGGCGTTTGATTAGACGGTGAGCTTCCTGGCGAGACACAAGTTCGCCGTTGATTTTGGCAGTCGTTTGTTGCTCAATGATCTGGCGAACTCCACCTTGAACATCTGTGAGTGCCAGATTGACCAGTTGAATGTCCTTTGCAGACTTCTCACGTGTTAATCCGTCACTGAATGCTAGTTTGGCTTCGTCCATCCGCCCCAGATCGGCCAGCGTGATCCCGCGAAAGTAATACATGCGCGGGTCTTCGGTGTTTCCCTTGATCGCATCCTCAAATTTTGTGAGTGCCGTCAATGAGTCACCAGCTTTGTAGGCAACGATACCTTCTCGATAAAGTGCCTTGGCAGCTTCAGCCTGCGGATCGGACTTCAGTTTTGCACGAGCTTCCGCGCGGTACTTTTCGATCTTCGCTCGAGTTGCACCCTGGACATTTTCGAGCGCTCGATTTACAAGTCGTGAGGACGTTGTTTCGGCTTCCAGCTTGGCGGCTGCACGCAAATCCTGTTCAGAATCCGTACCGAGCTGCTCCGAAAGCAACGCGCGATAATAATATGCGCGAGGGTCACGCGTTCCTGCTTCAATGATTTGCGTTAACAGTCCCTGAGCGCCGTTCAAATCGCCGACATGCCAGGATTCGACTGCGACCGCCAACTGGTCTGCCGGAGATGGTTCGGCTGGGTTGCCAATGGAAAATACTGACGATACCAGAAAGACTAACGAAAGAACGACGCTGTTTACGACGACTCGCAATCTCATGAAATGACCCCCCGCCCGCGATACGATGAACCCGATTTCTACCGACATCATTTCACAGCATAGTCATGGCTCTGGCAATCTTTCGGTGCGAAATTACCCAAATTTAGCCGTAATTTCAGATCTGATCGCTGGCTGAACGACTTGGTTGCCGAACCCTGACAGGCTGCACAATGAGCAAGGTTTCGTATTGAGCTGAAACCTTGCCCTTGCCGGAGCATCGAGCTGTCAATTGCTGTTTTATCAGCCGAAATGCGTTAGCGGCGTGTTGATTTAGTCGTTTAACCCGACTCGAAGAGGAGGTGCTGAGGAGTCTGCCTCCTCTTTGAGTCGGGTTAAACGTAAGCAATCTCGGCACAGACGACATCGACAGCTTGATTGCCACACGGCGACAAGTCGCCGTGTTACAGATCATGCCTCGTCCAGCAATTCCACAGCGGCGAATTTTTCGCCTTCCAGCATCGACAGGCTGGCACCGCCGCCAGTGCTGACGTGAGACACTTTGTCGGCAAATCCCAATTGCTGAATTGCTGCAGCACTGTCGCCGCCACCGATAATGCTGGTGGCAGAACTGTTAGCGATGGCTTCGGCGACGATACGGGTTCCTGCGTCAAACGGTGGCATTTCAAACACGCCCATCGGGCCGTTCCAGACAACCGTCTTGGCACTTTTCAATTCTTCTGCGTACTGAGCTGCCGTGGCTGGGCCGATGTCGAAGCCTTCGAATGTGTCCGGGATTTCTCCGGCTTTGACCAAAACTTTGTTGCAGTCACCATTGAAGGCATCGCCACAGTGTGTATCGACTGGCAATACAAGTTTGCTGCCACCAAGCTGGATGAGTTCCTTTGCAAGTTCAACCTTGTCGAGTTCGACGCGGCTCTTCCCGACCTTGCCGCCTTTTGCCAGCGAGAACGTGTAAGCCATAGCTCCACCGATCAGCACTTTGTCACAGATGCCCAGCAGGTTCTTAATAACGTTGATCTTGTCGGAAACTTTGGCTCCACCAAGAATTGCGATAAAGGGTCGCTGAGGATTGGCGATCGCGTCAGACAGATACTGGATTTCTTTCTGAACCAGGAATCCGACTACGCGCGGCTTTCCAGCCATGGCCTGAGGCACTGCGACCATGGAAGCATCGGTTCGGTGACATGTTCCAAATGCGTCGTTGCAGTAGATGTCAGCGAATCCGGCGAGCTTTGCGGCAAACGCGGCATCACCTTTCTTTTCGCCCTTGTTGAATCGAAGATTCTCCAGCAACAAAACTTCGCCGTCTTTCAACGCGGCGACTTTCGCAGTCGCGTCGGCATCGACAGTGTCCGTTGCAAATGTCACAGGCTTGCCGAGCAATGTGGAAAGAGTTGCTGCTGTTGGCTTGAGACTAAACTTCGACTGATCTTCGCCGTCTTTTGGCTGGCCGAGATGGCTGCAAAGAATCAGTTTGCCACCGCGATCGATAACCGACTGAATTGAAGGAACCGCCATGCGAACGCGACGCTCGTCGGTGACATTGCAGTTCTCGTCCAGCGGCACGTTGAAGTCCACTCGCATGAGCACGGTTTTGCCAGCAACATTTACATCCGCAATTGATTTCTTCGCCATGATTTCGCTTCTTTATCGTCGATTCATAAACCATCACAAAACACCGCGTCCTTCACCCGAATGACGCATTTTGAAATGTATTTTAGCGAACTGCCGCCGTCCGTCACGGCAGCGGCCGGAATTCCATTCGCAGCGATTTCAGCGTTCCCACGGATGACCCGCGTCGCAAATTTGCTGGCACAAAGATCGTGTAAGGCAGGCTTCCAGCCAAAGTTGTTGAGAATAAATAGAAGCATTTACGGAAGTTAAACGTTTCTTAACAATTGAAAGCCAAGCTCCCGAAGAGGCAGTCAGCGACGTTAACATAGGAGCTCGCTAAGACTGCCACTTATCTCTCTTGTGCGAAAGGGATTATGTGAGAACGCTTGGTTCGGTCGCAGTTTTATTCGCGGCAATATTGACGATTGGGTGCGGTTCGCCACCTGCTGACATTCCGAAAGTGAATCTCTATCCTGTCATGGGAATTGTCTCGGTCGATGGAAAACCGGCGAAGGGCGTTCATGTCGTCCTACATCCTGTTGGAAATAATGATCCATCCGCTGTGACTCCAAATGGCATCACAGATGACACTGGTGTATTCAGCCTAACGACGTATTCCGTTGCCGACGGTGCCCCGGAAGGCAGCTATCAACTGTCGTTTTCATGGCCTGAGCCCGCATCGCCGGGTGCCGGTGACTCAGATGACTTTATTGAAAAGTTGCCATCTCAGTACCAGTTTGCAGCGTCATCAGGTGTTGCACTTGAGGTCAACACT
>JBDNFT010000712.1:0-8163 GCA_041689695.1 Planctomycetaceae bacterium
ATGTCGGAAGTCGGTTTGGCGGTCGATGCAATTCCTTTACTCAAACGAATCAGTGAACTTGGCATGACCGTTGATGTGACTCATCTTTCGGATGTTGCGTTCTGGCAACTGTTAGATCGCTTTGATGGTCGTATTCACGCGAGTCACCAGAATTCAAAGCGATTGGCACCGTGGCAGCGGCAGTTTTCAGATGAACAATATCAAGCTGTGATTGAACGCAAAGGCGTGATCGGGATTGCATTCGATGTCATTATGTTACAGCCCGGTTATGTTCGACGCCAAAGCGAAGTCACGGTCACAATCGAACGTGCGGTGGAGAACATTGACATCGTTTGTCAGCTCGCCGGCAACGCAAACCATGTCGGTATCGGCAGCGATCTTGATGGTGGTTATGGTGTTGAACAAACGCCAAGCGACATGGACCGCATTTCGGATCTGCAGGTCATTCCCGATATGCTGCGTAAACGCGGTTACGTGGAATCCGATATCGAAGGCATCATGCACGGAAACTGGCGAAGATTCTTTTCTGAAGCATTGCCGGACTAGTATCTGGCCTCTGCTCGCGTATGCTTCGCGTCCTGGTTTGCCTGGTTTTAATGATCCAAGAGAACTGAAGTCATGAGTACATCCGAAACGACTATCCGCGAAAACCTCAAAGTCGGCGAGATTCTGTGTAGCTATTGTACGGCTCGCTGTTGCCGATATTTCGCCATGGGCATCGACGCTCCGAAGACATGGGAGCAGTTTGACAACATGCGTTGGTACATGATGCATGGACCGTATTCGATCTTCGTCGATGGAACTTCATGGTTTCTGTTGATCCCAGGTGACTGCAAGCATCTTCTGGCAGACAATCGCTGCGGTGCTTACGACACGCGTCCTGAAATCTGTCGTGAGTACAGCACGGACAACTGCGAATTTGGAAACGATGGCGTGTACGATCAGTATTTCGAAACGCCGGAACAGCTTTGGGAATACGCGCACGCCATACTGCCACAAAAACTGCGACGCGATCCGAATGCACCGATCAGCTTGCCAGTGCTGCAGGCCTTGTAACGAGCAGTCTGTCCGCTAACGCACTACGGATGATAGGCAGTTTCGCCCCCGACTTCACAAAAACTCAGCGGCAATCGTTCAGTTTTTGCCGCGAAGCAACACGAAACCGATTGAGATACAGAACACCAGCATGATGCAATAATCCTGCGGTGACATTGTGTTGAATCTGTGCTCGACCAGACGTTCAATCTGTCGTAGCCACATTTGAAATGCGTTGACCATCGTCGTAATTCTCCAACAACAGGCCACTGCTATCGCGCGCTGATCAGCAGGTGTCAGTGCGCTTTGGCCCACACTGGAGTTTTGGTCGGGAAATCCCTGTGTGTAAAAATATCAGGGAGGGCTGGTGTTCGTGTTTGGTGAATTCAGCCGATCAGTCTGATTTTGACGGTCGTGCTGAGTTCTGTAACACATCCAATGATCGCTGCGTCTGGATATCCAGCAACGACCAGATTTGACACCACTCGACTCGCTGCCGCCTGCTCTACGCTTATCAGCAAGCCGCCCGACGTTTGCGGTTCGTAGATGGCCTGCATCTGCGCAAACGTTTCGCTCTGCTGATTCACCGCCATATTACTGATGATAAAATCTTCCACGGCGGCCTTGTTCTCATCGTACAGTGAGCTGCGAATTCCATTCGTCATCAGCACAGAAGCACTTGGTAAGAGCGGAATGTCGGACAGCATCAGTTCGACTGAGACACCGGACTGCTGGCACATTTCAAGCAAATGTCCGGCCAGCCCAAATCCTGTGACGTCAGTCGCCGCTGCAACGCCTGCTTCACTGGCAATTGCCGAGGCCCGTTGATTCGAATTCAACATCATGGCAATCGCGGAAGTAACGGATCTGGCCTGTGCAATATGCAACTCATTCGCGGCCATGATGACTCCGGTCCCGATTGGTTTCGTCAGAATCAATTGTTGCCCCGGCCGCAGATTGGCTTTGCTGAAAGGCAAGGACTGACGCATCTCGGATGTATCGTGATTGATCGCGGGGGCATTTCCAAAAACGGTGAATCCGACGGATAGTTCATCGCCATTTGTTGTATGGCCGCCAACCAGAACGGCATTCGCTGCTGTCAACTCCCGCACCGCTCCGCTTAACACATAATGGAGTAGTTCCGATTGTTGTTCGAGACTTCCTTCAGGCAACGTCACCATGGCCACAGCAGCGGTAGGACGCACGCCACTGGCCCAAAGATCGCTCAACGCATGAATTGCGGCAATTCGTCCAGTCAGCCAGGGATCATCCAGAAACGCGGGAAAGTAATCGACTGAAACTGCGTTTGTGGAAGAGGTGTTTGTCAAGCCGCGCGGCAGCAAAGCAGTGTCGTCGCTTTGCAGAAAACCATCAGGTGCCGATGGCCATTCGGTTCGAAGTTTACGAAGCACCCGGTTCAGCACACGAGCGCTCGTCTTTCCGCCACAGCCGCGACATCGCATTTTTGGAGCCGCATCGTTCGACGGATCAGCCAAGTTCGAGTGTGCAGACGGACTCATTGTTGTGCTGGATTTTATGGCGCTCAATTTCATGGTGCTCGAAGGACGATGCATGTTCATAAATTTGTAATCAATGCGATCCTTAAGCTTCCACCAATGTGAGCCAATTCCGGAAAGCCATTTCCACTGAGCGATCGCTCGGCCATCTCCTGTCGCCAGCAGCCGCAGGAAATCCCTCTGCGGCTTGTAGTGGATCATTGCCAGGCCGTTCAACGAGCGATTGAGATTCTGCCAGAGAATCGGTCCTTGCCGAACGGCGTACACGCCAGCGCGATCGATGCTTTCGCCGACGAGTTCAGCGGAATCGCCAACAACGAAGACGGAATCGTTGTCGATGGATTGCAGCGTGTGGCGTATTTTCAAAAATCCGGATTCGGACTTCGCAAGATTGACGTGCTGCAGAAATTCCGGCGGACAAGCCCCGGTCACCCAAATCACGATATCAGCCGTCAGTGTTCCGCCGTCATCAAATATCAAATCCAGATCCTGATGCCCGGTGACTCGGCTACCGCAGCGCAGATCGATACCGCGTGTCTTGAGTTCGCGTTCTGCGAGACGAATCGTACGATCGCGAAAACCACCAAGGATTCTGGAATGGGCATCCACCAGCGTCAGTTGAGCCGAACCGCGAGCCGAACGGACTCGATGGTCAACGCACATTGCAACTTCTACCCCTGCGGCTCCGTCGCCAATAATCGCAATCCTGATCGGATCGGTTGTTTGTTGATGAATCGCGGCATCAAGACGTTGCAGCGCCGTAAACATAGGTTTAATGGGGACGAAACCGGGATGCGTTTTCAGCCGCTCCATTTGCCGTGGCACCGAACCGACACCGATGCTGGCAAGATCGAAGTGCATCGGCGGGCGTTCGCGAAATCGGACTTCCTTTTCAGCCGCGTTCATGGACACGGCTTCGTCAATGATCAGGTTGACGCCAGCAAACTTCGTCAACTGATACAGATCAATTTCCATATCCGCAGGGGAATAATTTCCAGCCAGCGTGCCCGGCAACATACCGCTGTAGGTTGCACAAGGAAATGGGGAGAGCAGCGTGAGGCTCGCATCTGGAATCGGCGTCTGCGCCCACATTCGTACGATATGCAGGTTTGTGTGCCCGGCTCCAATGAGCAGTATTCTTCGCGAAGCCAACTGCACGCAAGACACCTTGAAACAATAAAACTCAGAAGACTTTGTTCGTACGCATCGCAGAACACAAGCCTGATGGTTTTAGAAACAATCAAATCAACGTGCAAGCGGTCAAGGCCGGAATTGTATTCTGTAGGCGGTCATCGGAATCTCGTCGAAGACGTCAGCCGCAACACCGTCCTGTCCATTGAGGCTCGGTACTGGAGTTTGCACCCCGGTTGCGAAATTATTGGAAGCGAGTTCATGAAGAAGAAAGTCTAAACGCACAACATTAACTATTCCCGCACTGGCTTACTCTGAATTGAAACGACGTCTACTCGGCACCAACAACCAATCGTGCGGGAGGAACCTGGCCGGCGAGCACTCCGAAGGCTTCTCGCAGGTTTGATTCCATGTCGCTGACTGATGTGCCACCTTCAACGACCATGTCGTATCCGCCGGAGATTTTTGCGATGGCTTTCAGCAACGACGTGTCAGCTCCAGCACCGACGCATAGCGTATGGACCACGATGTCCTGATCGGCCGCTAGTTTGGCCTGATACAGAGCATATTTCGATGCACGATCATTCGTCGTGTAGTCCGCATTTCCGTCTCCATCGTAATCCAGCAGTTCATTCCAATTCCAGTTTGACGGCAAGTTGAAATTGCCCGGAGACACATTCGGAACACCATCCGTCATCAGTAGAATTGCCTTCTGAGCCCCGTACCGTCCTTGATCCTGAAGCAGTGCGGTGGCTGTTGACAAGCCGTCGCCAGTTGCTGTGGAAGAGGAATAATGTCCAGCCTGCTTGTGCAGTTGAATCGTATTGATATCGGAATATGCAGTGGTCAGTTCATGCCCGCCAAGATCCACCGTGACGCCGGAACTTGCATCATTCAGTCCGGTTTCAAGATGCGCCTCAGCCGCGTAATCAACCATACCGATATGGTCGCCGTAACTCAGGTCTGTCATAAACCGGCAGAACGTAGTCATCCCGGTTTTCATGGCATGAAAGGGATAATGCGGAACTCGCCAAAGGTCTTCCGATGCGTTGTTCGAGGGGCGATTCACCATAAGATGCAAACACAGCGTGCGGAAACCGTATCTCTTGCGATATCCCTGAGCATTCAAGTCTTTGTCTGTTCGTACGTAGTCGATGTATGACGTCCATAGAGACTTACTGGTTGAAGCGGATGGCTTACCCAGCATTAATCCTGTTGACGAATTTTTACCTTCCTGTGGAAACGGAATCACAACCTCCGGTGTCGGTGGCGTATATCCGGGTGCCAAAGTTTCGGAAACTGTAGACCACGAGCTTCTCCTTGATGAACGTCGCCGCAGACTGCCGGCGTTGGAGCCAGTCGTGAAGCGGCGATAGTCATAGCCACCGGAGCTTGTGTAGTAGTAGTCGGCGCCACTACTATTGAACGACCAGTCATCGTAGTAGTTGCTTCCCGGCGTGTACAACCCGAGTTCTTCCAGAACTGTGTTACTGTTGTTGCTCGATGAATACGTGCCTTCTGCAGAATTGATGAGTCCAAATCCGTTGTATGGAAACTTCGGAGTTGAAGATTCGTCGCTGAAGCGGACATCGGAATTGACAAATGCATTCCAGATGTCATCAAGATTTGATTCAATCGCTGACTTCGTGAGTCGATTCACACTTGAGGACCTCAGTCGGCTGTCGTAATTCATCGACAATGAAAAATCGAGTGTGCAGACGATGTCGCGTGATTCAATGAATGCCGTCGCGCTGGTTGTAATTGACTGCGCCCGTTCTCCGACGACGCCAGCGAAAAGCAGTGGCAACTTTGCATCGGGAGCGGAGGCATCAGTGTTGTCTTTGCGAAGATTCACCTTGACGCAGTTGAAGGGACCCGTCTCCCAGGTCTCCGTGTAAGTTACACCGTCCTCGGCGAGAAGGCGTTTGCCGAGATGAACGTCGGTGTCGGGATCCAGATAGAATCCGTTGAGGTCAGCGACATATTCAGCCATCACCCGAGCATCAGCGGCGGCTTGCGTCTGAACGGCATTCATATCCAGACCTGTGTCTGCGTTCCAGGAAGCTTCGCGAACGGCGACTACAATTTCCTGAGCGGCTGCAAGGGCTGCAGCATCTGCTGCGGCCTGCATCCGGGTTTTGGTCACAGTGATCATGCCCAGATCCACTGACATACCAACAAAGGTCATTGCTCCCATCAGGCAAATTATTGCCAGAACAAAAAATACACCTTTTCGGTGTTGTGGCTTGAGTCTCAATCGGATCATCGGCTTCAATGTCAACTTCATCGTATTTCTCCATTTCACTGCAGCTCTTTGCAGCATCAAATATTGAGCCGATCGGGAAACTTCTTCCGGATCGAGCGTGTATCTCCAGGGATTTTTTTCAGATCGGATTCCGATTCGCAACGACAGACTCATTTTTATCAGCCGTCTCGAAATACCGTTTCATCACAATTCAACCCTAGGGCGCTATGCTGTCTGGGGGAGATATTTGGTCGAAGCCAACGCGATGCAAAAACTCAACAGTGCCCAGCGGCAACATACCGTTGCTTTTTTGCATCATCAATTGCGTGCGATCAGCAGGATCGGCGAACGACTGTTAAAATCTGATGCCACCCTGCATCAAATGTTGCCGAATCTCAACGCAACGAGCGATCATGCGTATCGGCTTGCGCTACTTGTCGCAAAAGACTCGATATTCCGGGTGATGTCGATTCCTGAAGCCAGATCCGGAGGCGGCAAAGAAAATTGCGGCGCACTTTCCTGAAGTGTGATTTTGATGCTTTCACCTTAATCGCTTTTGATCTCTTGCCATCTCAGGTGTCATGCGACATCGCCGAATGCCGCAAGTTGCAGGCGATTGTCGAATCACCACCGACGGAGGAAAAGGAAGCCACTTCCACTGAAGTCGGTCGTAAATATTTATCGAGCATAAATCCGCACGATTCGCTGCGGCCACTTCGACAGAAAATTGCAACCACCGCCCCATTAGTTGTGACAGACCATCACTCAGGGATTCAGTCGATGCCATTGACATTGTTCTGTGTCTTTGGATTTGCCACATCAATGGAACCCGGTGAAAACCATATTGTCTGGCGAGTTGGATTCGTGTTTTTTTTCTCGCCTGCCTGCTGGCTATTGGTCGGCTTGCCATCGCAAAAACCAAAACGACACGTCAGAGAAAGTTCCGCAGGACTGATTTTGAAACTGGTCGTAGATGGCGATCGCTGAGACACGACTCACGCCGCAGCGGCTTCTCTCGACTTTCGACGCGCTCCGGGGGCGGTTTTCCAGCGATGATGAACCCAGAAATATTGCTCAGGTGCTTTGCGAATCAATGCCTCCAGCGATGATGTAAAACGCTGAGTCAACTCGTTAATTCCATTCACGCCCTGAAATTCTGCCGGATCGATGATGTCCTGTGTCGTCAGACTGAATCGCACCCATCGACAATTCTTCTGTTCGGCCGCTGGCAAACGAAAGGCTCCGCCAACAACAACCAATGCGTTGTACTGAAGAGCCAGCAAGGCGATGGATTTAAACGTCGATGCCGGGTGACCGAAGAAATCGACGAAGACTCCCGAGCGGCCAGCATCCTGATCGCACAACAGAGAAGCCATGCCCCGACGTTCCATGATTTCCGAAAGTTCGGCCCCGGCACCGCTCTTGAGGATCAAAGAATTGCCGGTGGACTCCCGAAAATCCTTGAACCACTTGTGAAGGTACGGGTTGTCCAGATGACGGGCTACAACTCCCATCGGAAAACCGAAGTGACCAAAAGTATTGACGCTGATTTCCCAGTTCCCAAAATGGCCGCCAAGAAACAACACGGGCCGTCCTGAACATAGTGCCTGCACGCAGTCGTTGCGACGTTCGAAGTTTAAGACGTCGGAGCAATTGGCCAGGCGAAAGCGCCGAGGCAACTGGATCATTTCACAGACCATGCGAAACAGATGCAGCCACATGCCATAAATTGTGCGATCCGCTTCTGCATCAGTCATCGCATCACCGAACGCCAGTTTCAGATTCTCCCTCGCGATGTCGTAGCGACTTAATTTTTTCGGCACGACGTGGGTTATGATCCAGGCCAATGATTCGGCCAACATCACACTGGCGCGTACGGGCAGACATCGGACAACAAACAGCAGCGTTTGAAAGATCAGATATTCGAGGAGTCGTCGAAGCTTAATTATGGTCATTGGTAAGATTTGTTGTGGCAAGACTAGTCCGTTCGCAGAGGTCGTTGAAGAGTATAGTCTTGTCGTCGGGTTTCATTAAGACGCAATTTGATGGCAATTGTCTCGCATCAATGATGCTCCCGTGAGTGAAATCGGACGAACACGTCTTGATCTCTGCGCGTAGTTCTGTGTCGGAAACTCGGCACTGAGATGGTCAACCAGCACAATTCTCAGGAAAAAATGACAAAAGAGTGCAGGATCATGGCAGATTGGGTTCAAAACATTGCTTCCGCGTGGTTTA
>JBDNFT010000713.1:0-3858 GCA_041689695.1 Planctomycetaceae bacterium
CTTGACGAATTTTTCATGGTCCGCGTCGGCAGCCTTCTCACAGCAATTCGCGCTGGGGAAATGAGTAACGATGCATCCGGCTTGTCGCCACTGGAACAGATCAACGCCATCAGCATCCGTACTCAGAAGATGGTTGCCGATCAATATCGCATCTATCTGGATCAACTGGAACCAAAACTCGCGGAAGCGGGAATTCGTCGCCGAAGAATCAATGAGTTGAACGACCGCCAGATTGATTTCGTCGATACGGTATTTCAGGAGCAGATTCAAGCCATTGTGACCCCAATCGCGGTGCATGATCCGTCACGCTTTCCACTTCTGTTCGGACGCACTGTCAATGTCGTCGTGCAGTTGAAGGGTAAGTCAGAGGCCGATCCATGGCGATTTGCCGTGATCCCGTTTGGTCGATATGACCTGCGTTACATCACGCTGCCCAGTGTCGGCGGATATGAATTTATTCTGACGGAAGACGCAATCGCATTGATGGTTCGGCGATTTTTCCCCGGCGAAGAGATTCTGGCGACGGTCCCGTTTCGCGTGACTCGCAACGCAGATTTGACAGTCAGCGACGAAGACGGTGCGGACTTGCTGGCCGAAATGGAAGACGTACTCGATGATCGCAAAGACAGCTTTTGTACCCGACTGGAAATCACCAACAACGTAACGCGGCCGATTCTGGAATTCCTCAAGACTCTGCTGCGAGTCGGAGAGCGTGATGTCTTTCTCGTCCCCGGTCCCGTCGGTTTAAGCGAGCTGATGCAGTTGTCGCAGGTCAGCGGTTTCGATCAGCATTTGTATCCAAACTGGACACCGTGCCTGTCACCAAAAATCGATCCCTCGGAATCGATCTTCGACACGATGAAGTCACAGGATGTGCTGCTGCATCATCCGTATGAATCATTCGAACCCGTACTGCGTCTTCTCTCCGAAGCCGCAGATGATCGGGACGTTGTGGCCATTAAGCAGACGCTGTACCGCACCAGCCGCAACAGCCCCATCGTAAAATCACTCGTCCGTGCGGCAGAAAATGGTAAGAACGTCACAGTCATTGTGGAACTGAAAGCTCGCTTTGATGAAGCCCGCAAGATCGAATGGGCTCGCCAATTGGAACACAGCGGCGTGCAAGTCATCTACGGAGTTCGCGGCCTGAAAACACACGCCAAGGCTTGTATTGTTGTCCGTCGAGAACCGCAGGGATTCCAGCGGTATTGCCATTTCGGAACTGGAAACTACAACGAGATCACATGGCGGTTCTACACCGACATCAGTATGCTCACCTGCAATCGTGAACTTGGCAATGATGCGATCAGCTGGTTCAATGCCGTGACCGGGTCTTCACAGATTCAGCAGTTCTCTCAGATTGAATCGGCACCGATTGGTCTGCGTGAAAAGCTGCTGGAAATGATTCAGGTCGAAACGCAGCGAGCAAAGAATGGCGACCGCGGCCATATCATGTGCAAGCTGAATTCACTGGCGGATCCAATCATGATTGCCGCATTCTATGAAGCTTCCCAAGCGGGTGTTGAGGTAGAATTGAATGTTCGCGGCGTTTGTTGTCTTAGACCAGGTGTCCCCGGACTCAGTGACAACATTCAGGTGACCAGTGTTATTGATCGCTTTCTGGAACACGCACGAATCATGTATTTCCACCACGGTGGTGACGAACGTGTTTTCATATCGAGTGCGGATTGGATGCCGCGAAATCTCGATCGACGCATTGAATTGCTGATCCCCATTCTTGACGACACCTGCAAGCGGCGAGTGATCAATATCCTGAAGACTTGCCTGCGAGACAACATGAAATCTCGCACTCTGACGCCGGATGGGTCATTTAACCCACCAACGGGCTCCACGACTCGGCCATTCAGAAGCCAATTGGAATTCCAGCGTCGTGCCAGGGAAGCAGCGGAAAACGCCTTTGAACGGAATCGCACGACCTTTGTGCCGATCGAGCCGAATCAATGATTAGTAACATGTATAGTTCGCACAGACGGAGATTGAGTAGACGCACCGTTCTTGCAGCCAGCGCGATGGGATTTCTGCCAGGTTTGACCGATAGGCAAATTCGGGCAGAAGATGCACTCGGCATCGCGAATCAAACACCGGGATTCGGCAAAGCAAAACGCTGCCTGTTCTTGTTTATGTGGGGCGGACCAAGTCAGCTCGACACACTCGACCCCAAACCAAATGCGCCCAGGGAAGTGCGTGGTGAGTTCTCAGCAATTCCCACCGCAACCCCCGGTCTGCAGATTTGCGAACACTTCAAACACCTCGCACCGCTGACAGATCTGGTCACAGTCATTCGTTCTCTGAATCATGATGATCCAGCACACCTTAGCAGCGCCCACACGGCAGTGACCGGGCAACTGCCACCGGTAAACAAAAGTGACGATGAACCACCCAGCCGGCGTGATTCTCCGCATCTTGGCGCGCTGCTTTCAAAGTTTCGTGACGTGCCAGTTGGTTTGCCTTCCAGCGTGACGATGCCATGGAAAACATTTCATCCTGCCGCGCCTGGTGGCGAATCTCCAGGACAGTCCGCAGGTTGGCTAGGCCAGGCCGCTGACCCAATGCTGGTGACTGGCGATCCAAATCTTCCGAACTGGTCATTACCGGCGTTGCAGTTGCTGGACGGGCTCGATACGCAACGACTGGACCATCGTCGCGCGTTGCTGGCTTCCATTGATCGGCAACAACAGACTTTGATGGATCTTTCGTCACTCGGGATGATGTCGCAGCAGGAACAGGCGTTTCGGTTGTTGAGTTCCAATCAGGTCCGCCAGGCATTTGATCTTAGCCAGGAAGATCCAGCCACGCGCGATCGTTACGGCCGCAACATCCACGGCCAATGCGTACTGATGGCGAGACGATTGCTGGAGCACGGCGTTCCGTTTGTCTCAGTCAACTGGCACAACGACGGACAAAACTTCTGGGATACGCACGGTAATAATTTCAATCGGCTGAAGAACGATTTGATTCCACCCTCAGACCAAGCGCTGGCCGCCGTGCTGACAGATCTGCGAGATCGAGGAATGCTTGACGACACGCTTGTTGTCTGGGTCGGAGAATTCGGTCGTCGACCTCAGATTACAGCAAACAACGCTGGCCGCGAACATCATCCATTCTGCTACAGCGGTCTCATGGCTGGTGGCGGCATCAAAGGCGGTGCGATTTACGGAGCCAGCGATGAGATCGCAAAATATCCGGCAGATAATCCCATGTCTCCGCGAGACCTTGTCGCGACAATGCTGCACGCAATGGGCGTACCGTCCGGAACTACACTGAATGACATGACCGGGCGTCCGCACCCTTTGTATGGCGGAAGTCCCGTGCTGCCGTTGTTTGACTGAAGACATGACGGCGGGTGGCTGAGGTTGGAACGCAGCGAACCTCAGGTGTTCTACAGCATGGCACAGTCCTTGTTCCGAGGCTCCTGCCTCCAGCATGAATTCGGGTGAGGCAGGAGCCTCCAGTACATTGCGTTCCAGGGCTGGAGCCCCGGAACGAGCGAAGAGTCGTCTGGGCTCCAGTGACAGCGGCACAAAGCTGGCCAGGCATGAAGTGTCGCGCCTACCGCAGGAAAATCTGATCTGCCTACGACCGAAAGCATTTCCGAAAAGTCTCAATTGTTTGGCGAGCTGTCGTCAGAGAATCGGGAATCGGAAACGCTTCGGCCGAAGCGTAACCAGCGTAGTGACTGGCAGACAGGGCGGAGGCAATCGGCGTGAAATCCATGTGGCCTCGACCAGCAGCCTGGCGATTCGAATCCACAAAATGAACATGCCCTATGAAATCACCAGCATCACGCAATGCGTCAGCGATGTTGACCTCTTCGATGTTCATATGGAAAAGGTCGGC
>JBDNFT010000714.1:0-3011 GCA_041689695.1 Planctomycetaceae bacterium
CGAGATCAGGCATTCCCGTAGCTCTCCGTGGCTGTTGCATTATGCTGCGGGTGTACCAGATCACCTCGCCTATCCGAATCAGTCGCTGGATTGGTTGCTCGTGCAGGCGGCTGAGCGATTCCCGACGCGCACCGCATGTCGATACTACGATGAGCAACTCACGTATTCCGAGTTGCTCGAAAAAGCCCGGCGATTGGCGGCTGTTTTCATTCGCGAAGGATTGCAGCCTGGCGATCGTGTCGGCGTGCTGTTTCCAAATCTTCCCGAGACGCTGATCACGCTGTTTGCGACATGGCTGGCAGGAGGCGTTGTTGTCTCACTCAGTCCGTTGATGGTGGCGGACGAGATTCAACGATTGCTTGAATCAACCGGCTGTCGATTTGTCGTGACGCTCGATGTGTTATCGCCGCTGGTCTGCGACGGGCCTTATGTTCCAGGCGTCGTCATTCTTTCGTCACTGGCTGGAAGACTGTCTCGGCTGGAAACGCTGGGTTACGCATGGGTCCGATTTCAACGACTCGGATTTGGCGCGGCATGCAGAACAACGCGCGTGCTGGAATTTGACGAAGCTATCGAATCTGCCCCACGAAGACTCAATTCGCCTGCCACTGCACCGGATTCGCCAGCGTTCGTGCTTCCGACCGGAGGCACAACCGGAACTCCCAAAGCTGTCACACTGTCGCACCGCAACCTGCTTTCACAGGCGTGGCAGTTGATGCATTGGTCGCGTTCGCATCACGGAGAAGAAACGATTCTGGCCGTGCTTCCATTCTTCCACAGCTACGGATTATCCAGCTCCGTGCTGATGGGATTTGCACTGGGAGCGACGTTGATTCTGCATCACCGATTTCGATCACAGTCCGTTTTGCGATTGATCGAACAGCATCGCCCAACAGTGTTTCTCGCAGTCCCTGCGATGCTGGCGGCTTTGAACAAAGATCTGCGGACGCAAAAGAAAGATCTGAGTTCGTTGCAACGTGTGATTTCTGGTGGAGCGCCATTGTCGCAGGCAATCTCAGATGAATTTCATGCCGCATCTGGTGCTCAGATTGTTGAAGGTTACGGTCTGTCAGAAGCGAGTCCGGTGACTCATGCCGGGCCTGTCGATGGCATGGTCGTTTCCGGTACGATTGGTTTGCCGCTGCCCGATACGGATGCTCGAATCATGGATCGCGAAACAGGCCAGCACGAAATGCCGCTGGGAGAAGTTGGGGAACTGATCGTACGCGGACCTCAGGTGATGCTGGGATATTGGCACAATCAGGAAGCCACTGACCGTATCATTCGAGACGGATGGCTGCACACGGGCGATCTTGCCACCGTCGATGAACGTGGATACTTCAAGATCGTCGATCGGATCAAAGATTTGATCATTACTTCCGGCTTCAATGTGTATCCGGGTGATGTTGAAGAGGTGCTGCGAACGTATCCAGGCGTCAAGGACGTCGCCGTTGTCGGAGATCCTGATGAAGATCGAGGTGAAACTGTTCATGCCATCGTCGTTGTGGAATCGTTGAAGACGTTTCAGCGTTCAGACTTTGACGATTTCTGCCATAAGAAGCTGGCAGCCTATAAACGTCCAATGAAAGTGGATGTGCAAACGGAAGACTTGCCAAGAAATTTTCTGGGCAAAGTGCTGCGGCGTGAGTTGCGAACATCGAAGTAGAAGTACCAATCCGAGGGAAACAAGTACAATGAACAACCTGACCCAAAAATCACTTCCGCCACCCCTTGCCGTTGTGGACGGCATTCGCACACCATTCGCAAAAGCGTTCACAGGACTTGCCGACATTCCAGCCGCTGAACTTGGACGCACCGTTGTCGCAGGTTTGCTCTCGCACAGCGGCCTGAAGGCAAATGATATCGGCGAAGTCGTGTTCGGCAACGTGGCAGCTCCCGCCGACGCCGCCAACATTGGCCGAGTGATCTCGTTAAACTCCGGCATCCCCTATGATCGCCCGGCGCACACGGTGAATAGAAATTGCGCATCAGGGATGGAATCGGTTATTTCTGCATGGCAACTGATTAAAGATGGTCGCACTGAGATTGCGATTGCCGGCGGAACGGAATCGATGTCCAGCGTGCCATTGCTGTGGAAGCCCCAGATGCAATATTGGTTACTCAAGTTTCGCAGGGCAACAATGCTGCAGAAAGCAGGTATGCTGGCTCAGTTGCGACCGTCCTGGTTTCAACCGGTCGTCGCATTGGAATTGGGACTCACCGACCCGACGTGCGGCGAGAACATGATCCAGACCGCCGAACGTTTGGCGCGAGAATTTGCGATCTCGCGAACTCGCCAGGATGAATTTGCATTGCTCAGTCATCAGCGAGCGACAGCCGCATGGGAACGTGGTTTCTACAAGGATGAAGTGACATCAGTTGCAACGAAGCAAGGTAAAGTGGTCTCGCGAGATTCCGGCCCGCGCGAGAAACAGACACTGGAGGCTTTGTCAAGACTTCGCCCCCTTCTGAAATCACCGGAAGCATCAGTCACTGCCGGAAACAGTTGCCCGATCACCGACGGCGCGGCGGCGCTTTTATTAATGACTCCTGACCGGGCAAAATCGCAAGGCCTGCAGCCGCTGGGATTTATTCGAGCCTACGCGGTCGCAGGTTGCGATCCCACTCGCATGGGACTCGGCCCGGTATTTGCTACCCATCGTTTACTGACAGAGACGGGCATGAAACTGAGCGATTTTGATCTGTTTGAAATCAACGAAGCGTTTGCCGCACAGGTTCTGGCCTGTCTTGAGGCGTTTCAATCAACGAACTTCGCACAGACGCAACTGGATCGCGACACCGCAATCGGAACTATTGATCTCGACAAATTAAACATCAACGGTGGAGCGATCGCATTGGGGCATCCCGTGGGAACAAGTGGCACGCGACTTATCCTGACATTGCTGCGAGCGCTTCGTGAACGTGGATTGAGACGCGGCATCGCAAGTCTGTGTGTTGGCGGTGGTCAGGGTGTCGCCATCTGGGTCGAAACCAATCTGGAGGATTCATCA
>JBDNFT010000715.1:0-4403 GCA_041689695.1 Planctomycetaceae bacterium
ATACGGGGTCGTACCCTTTGCTGGTCGCCTGAAGGAGATGCTCGAAGCGCCGATCAGCAAGTGGGACGACGGCATCGCAAACCGAGATCTGACGTGGCTTAGCATGTTGTGTTCCGATCCCAAGCTGGCAAGTGACCGAACTTTTTTGGAGGGCCTTTGCGAGGCGACAACACAGCGATTCTACGGTCGCTATTGCGACCCAAAGAATATGCGATTTGGCGAACGCGCGCTTCCTGAGCTCATCGGACCTCTGGAGGCATTATTGCAGGCATTGTTCTCGACCGGACAGGATCAACTGGCCACGAAATTCGTGGCATCATTGCGAGCGATGCCAAAACGTTTTGATCGCGACAGTGTTCAGATCCCATGCCTGTTGAATTTGATTCCGTGGAGCCGGAAGCAATTTCAGCAAGTTCCTCCCGTTCTCGCTCAATGGTTTGAAGCCATCCGCTCGAAACTCATCGCTGCCACATCACGACTGCCGCAGCAGCCCACCGACTGGACTCGCCCGGCAAAAATTGAGGGCACTCACGGCATGTTTGGCGTGTCCAGCAAGTACAACGCACAACTCAACAAATTCCTCGCCGACCCCAGGACTGAAACCCTTACAATCCTCGCCGCAGAGCACGAACGCGACGAAATCATCCGAATTGTTAACACCCATCAATGCGACGTGAATCATCGCTTGGAAAAGACCGGCAACCGTTATCAACTCGTCTTCACCAAAACACTTGGAACGTACGAACGTGCGATGAAACAATACACGGATGATCTGAAGTTGCTGGCGGAGTTGGAGGCACTGAACAGTAAATAGGCATGTCGACTGGAAATGGTCTTCCCGGTTTTTGTGTTTAGCCCAATCTGCCTGGTGGGGTAGGCTGGTTTTTGCGAGAATTTCGCTGTCGAGGCCGATCGGCAGACCAACCACAAACATACTCGGCGCATCTGTGCCTAGCGGCTATTATTCGGCTATTCAGAATTGTGTCTCGTTTCACGGAAGTACCCATCGCCATGCTCGTCAAAGGTCTGCTTGAAGAGCCTGGATATGCCGATTAGCCTTTCTTCCTGAGAAAAGGCTCAAAGGAGTTTGCGACGGCGTCTGGCGTGGGGCACATACTCAGAGCAGCCGCGAAGCCACAATGCAGCCTGCTTGGTGTTTACACGCTGAATGATGAAGACAACCCGACCGCAACTGCCTCACCGGTCGTCTATGTTTGCCAGGCAAAGACAGAGGCTGCTGCTGACGATGTGCATCGGCTTGTCTGGAATCAGGACATCGTTCCGTTTCTGATCGTCTACACACCGGTCGGGGTGAAGTTCTATTCTGGTTTTGAGTACGACCGCGCCGGAAACGGTCGAATTTCCAAACTGCTTTCGTTCAACGAGGCAAGTCGTCTTGCCAAACAGTTTCATTCCGATGAAATCAATTCTGGCAGGCTCTGGTCAGCGTGGTCCAAACAAATCAAGCCGAAGTGCCGAGTCAACTGGAAACTGCTGGACAATCTGAAGAATCTGGATGTGTATTTGCAGCAGGCATGCGAGCTTTCAGCGAATGTATCGCACGCATTGATCGGCAAATATGTCTACCTGAACTACCTTCGAGATCGAGGTATCCTGTCCGATCGCAAGCTGGAATCCTGGGGCGTTCACGAACGCGACATCTTTGGTGCTTCGGCGTCGGTTGCCAAGCTTAAGATTGTCGTGACGAAGCTGGAAGACTGGCTCAATGGAAACATCTTTCCGCTTTCGTTGAGCGGCGAAGGGGCTCCAGAATCGAAGCACATCAAGCTGGTTGCGGGTGTCTTCAATGGAGAAGATGTTCTTCCATCCGGCGAACGACAGCTCACCCTGGACTTTCAGGCCTACGACTTTTCGTACATTCCGATTGAAACATTGTCGGTTGTTTACGAACAGTTCCTGCACACACCAGACGAAGATGGCAACTCAAAAGGTAAGGACGAGGGAGCTTATTACACACCGATTCCAGTCGTAAACTACATGCTTGGCGAATTGGAGCAGGCACGGCCTTTGGTCGATGGGGTGCGGGTTCTCGATCCATCCTGCGGCTCTGGAGCGTTTTTGGTTCAGTGCTATCGACGCTTAATTGAGAAAACGTATCCGCAGCATCGCCACAAGACAGTACACCCCGTTCCGCTGCGGGAATTGCTGGTCAAAAACATCTTTGGACTCGATCGCGATCCGGACGCTTGTGCGGTGACAGAGTTGAGCTTGCTGTTGACACTGCTCGATTACGTCGATCTGCCTGACTTGGAAGACGACAAGCGGATCAAGCTGCCAACGCTCCGGGACAAAAATATTTTTCAAGCCGACTTCTTTGACCCGATTCCCAATGAACTGCAGAAGCTGACATTCCACTGGATTGTTGGTAATCCTCCCTGGAAAAAACTGAATCCTCGGACGCTTAAAGAGAATGATGAACCTGCATGGCAATGGATGCAGGAAAACGCGAGCGACCGTCCCGTCGGTGGCAATGAACTGGCTCGTGCGTTTGCATGGCGTGTGACCGAGTTAGCTGATGAAGACACTGAGATTGGCTTATTCCTTCCAGCTATGACGCTGTTTGATATGAGAGCGGAAGATTTTCGCCAGCTGTTTTTTCAGAGCATGTTGATTCGGGCAGTCGCCAATTTTTCGAATCTGGCAGAAGTGATATCGGCTGGCAGATTTCGAGTTCCCGCAGCCGCGTTGTTTTTCAAGCGAGGTAATGGAGAGAATATTGATGAGTTCGACGATCGAACTGTCAAAGTGTTTTCTCCACTCGTCGCCAATCAGGAAGTGACTCGGCCAGAGAGCCAAGGTGAGCGGATCGAGTCGTGGTGCATCGTCATCAACGAATCAGAAATTCGTGACATCGCGTATTCAGAGATTGCCAGCGGCTCTGGCTTGCCTTGGAAGGTTGCGACATGGGGAAGCCACAACGATGTCAGGCTGTTGCGGCGCTTGTCTCGGCAGTTTTCTGCAATTATACAACTTCAAGAAGATGTATCGCTCGAAGTTGCGCAGGGCCCGGAACTGCGATCACGGCTGATCGCATCGGGCTCGGAGAAAACCGAGTTTCAGGATGAGCTTCATGGTAAAAAGGAATTAGACATGTCGTCTCTTGGCGGTCTACGATATGTCTTCAAGGTGCCCTCGAATGCAATAACCAAATGCACGAATCTTTACACACGACGTAAACAGGGACTCGAAGTATGTCGTGGACCGCACGTGATTGTCAGTGCAGCCAGGACATTTGCCGTTTACGAAGAAGACTACCTCGTTGTCCCAGCCCGACAAATTGGCATCGTCTCACCAACCGACGACCGCGATTTCCTCAAGGCGCTGTCGCTCTACCTCAGCTCTGATTTTGCCTTCTATCATCAACTTTTTACCTCGACAGAGTTTGGTGTCAAACGCGACCGGGCGACACTTGACGCATTGAAGCAAATGCCGTGTCCGCTGGCGGAGATATCCCGAGACGACTTGAAGCCGTGGGTGGCGCTGCACAAAAAGCTGGTTAAGACCACGCCTCGCACAATTGATAGCAAGAAGTCCTCAGAGAAAACACTGTTCGACGAGGACGACGGCCTTCAGCAACTTCTGGTAGAACTGAACGACCTGGTCTCTGATAGTCTGGGACTCACGCAGCGCGATCGAGCCCTTGTTTCCGATCTGGTCAATATTCGACTGGAACTAAACGACGGCAAAGTCGGTCGCCCGGCTGTTGAGCCGCCAAAAGTGGCAGACCTGAAGCGATATGCAAAGCGACTTCAAACAGAACTGGACGAATTCATCGGCAACGATTCTGCGCATCGACACTCTGTCGAAATCATCTACGACAAAGAATCCGGGATGATCTGCGTAGATTTTGTTTCTTCAAAGAAAGCCGCAGCAATCGTGGTGTCATCGGCAGACCATGAAACTGCTACGGCTCTCAAAGAAACACGCCAGCAATTGCAGGAAGAAGTTGGGCAGTGGGTTTACTTCAACCGTGACCTCCGTCTTTACGATGGCACGAAAACGTACCTGTTCAAGCCGATGCAACGATTCCACTGGACCGAAAGTCAGGCCATGATCGACGCCAGCGAAATCATTGCTGAGACGGTTGCGAATGCAGGAGCTGCGAAGTGAGGTCACGGACAAAGGGAATTGCTCCTGCCAAGTCCGATGAGTATTTCCAAACCTTTATCGAGCACGTCCACCAACTTGTCTGGCACGGCTATTCGCAATTGAAGCATTCAACTCTCTCTTCGCTTCACGAGCCGTAAGCGTACAGCAGTTCCATAATTGACACATGGTCTACCGTGTCGGGTTTCGAGTATCGAAATCTGAATCGGGGGAGGCCAGTTTGATGAATCGATTGAAGGGTGCAGAGTTATCGGAATTGTGGCGGGCACGAGTGC
>JBDNFT010000716.1:0-3973 GCA_041689695.1 Planctomycetaceae bacterium
GCAAGAGTTGGACGAATTTGAACGGCGGCAAGTATTCAGAAGGCCGCGCGAACGCCATGAAGCTGGAGTGTAAGTATCTGCCGAAGCGTCAGCAGAACGGCAGATCCCGCATGTGCGCAAGCCATCATTCCAGGGGGCTCTTGCTTCGCAATAGTCACAGCGCGAAATCTACCCGATCCAACCGCCGTTCACATGCAATGTCTGCCCGGTGACGTACGATGACAGGTCACTGCACAGGTACAGAATGACCGAAGCGATTTCGTCGGGATCGCCGAATCGCTTCATCGGAATTTGTACCAGCATCTGATCTCGAGCAGCCTCCGGAATTGAAGCTCCCATTTCGGTCAGAACAACTCCGGGAGCCACGGCATTGACATTGATTCGCCTCGATGCAAGTTCACGACTCAGAACCTTTGTGAACGCGATGACTCCCGCCTTTGCCGACGAATAGTTCGCCTGACCAAAGAAACCGACGACTCCGGAAATTGATGCCATGTTCACGATCCGGCCTCCATCCTCAAGATAAGGCATCGCCGTCTGACTGACTTTAAAAACGGCGGATAGATTCGTCTCCACGACAGCGTCCCATTCGTCATCGGTCATATTTTTGATGGATCGATCACGCAGAATGGCTGCGTTATTAATCAGAAAATCAATGCGTCCGAATTTCGTTTTGACAGCGTCAAAGAAGGTGGTCATGTCTTTGCGACTGCGAACATCTGCTGCCATTGTGAATCCCGCATCTCCCCATTCGGCTGCGGATTCTTCTGCCCGCTGACGACTGACACCAGTTTCATCGTCAAAGTAGTTGACCGCGATTTTGGCACCGGCACGCATCAACATGGATACCGTGGCTTTCCCTAAGCCTTGTATGCCACCAGTCACAACGGCCACTTTGCCGGTCAGGTCAATTGGAATCATTTTTAGTTTCTCTTTGAATAGCGGCGAATTATCGAGAGCCGTATTACGGTGTAGATTGGCGGAGGTGTCAAGTTACGTTGCCGGAAATCGAAATCCCAGTCCACTTCAGCAGCAATCACACAACTTGCACATTCGTTACAGACGGACTGTAGATTGTGCCTCGATGCATCAGAATTGCCACGCTGCTGTGACTTCCGGCAGATTCACAACCTAAGTTTTGATCGGTCGAGTGTGGCATGTCAACTCGGCTGGAAATCAACTTTGGTATCTCAATCCTGCTCTGAGAAGATCTGCAATGACGCTTCCGTCTTTCAACTATCGACTAGTAACCCGCAGCGATTTTGATGGCCTGGTGAGCGCAGCACTGCTGCGTGAACTGGAAATGATCGACGATATTATGTTCGTTCATCCAAAGGATATGCAGGATGGATTGATAGAAGTCACTTCACGCGACATTATTGCGAATCTGCCCTACATTGCTGCCTGCCATCTGTGCTTCGATCATCACCACAGCGAAGCGTTGCGAAACGGTCACGCCGTGCGACAGAACTATATTCTGGATTCCGACGCCGACTCTGCGGCACGCGTCGTCTTCAATTACTTTGGCGGAGCGGCTCGATTCAAAAGCATCAGCTCCGAGATGATGACGGCCGTTGATAAATGTGATTCCGCTCGATTCACACGCGAAGAAATTTTGCTGCCAAAACGCTGGGACATGCTGAATTTTGTGATGGACCCACGCACGGGACTCGGACGATTTCGCGACTTTCGAATTTCAAATTATCAGTTAATGATGTCGCTGATCGATTTCTGTCGCAGTCATACGATTGAAGAAATTCTCAACCTGCCAGACGTTCGAGAACGCGTTGAACTCTACAATCTTCAGCGACAGGATTTCTGCGAACAGATCGCACGATGTTCCGGTCTGTACGGCAACGTCGCAGTGATCGATCTGCGCCAGGAAGACTTGATTTACTGTGGAAATCGATTTCTCTCCTACGCATTGTTGCCGGAATGTAACGTCTCTGTCCATTTGCTGCGCAGCCGTCAGGCAGGGACGACGGTAATTGCCGTGGGGAAATCGATTCTCAATCGAACCAACCCTGTTGATGTCGGCAAGTTGATGCTGAAACATGGCGGCGGCGGCCATCCAGCGGCCGGAACTTGCCAGATTCCATCTGAAAATGCGGATGCACTTGTTCCGGAAATTGTGGACGCATTGAATCAGTCGATCGAAATTCATCTGGAAGACTTGCAGCTAGTCTAATGCCTGCTGATCCATTGAATCAGGAACGCATCGTCGAAACTCGAGTGGCCTGGCTGACTGTTGAACTCAAGTCTGCGATCGAAGACGTAACCGAATTCCCATGCAGACAGACTTCCGTCCTTGTCGGTTGATTCAACTCCGAACATCAGACGAAGGTCGCGGTAGGTCATGACTGGATTTGATCCATCCGGAAAACGAACTTGCCACGTACCGCCATTCATTTGTCCGGCCAGATAGATTCGGTTCGTCTCGCTCAGCATGTAATCGATTCGCGGCCGAGGAAACACTAGATCCATTCTCAGGCCATGCACAAAAACATCTCGAAGCGACAACCCGAAAACCGGCAACACTGCAATGTCGTTGCGATCGAGGTAGTCGATGCCAAATACGAAATCCATCGAACGATTGACGTGAAACATGCCGACCGCATGACTTGGAAATCGAATGGCATCTCTCGCGCTGGCTTCGAAATCGCTGTATGCGCCGACGCTGGTGTAAAGATCATAGCTGAACTGATCTGACAGCTTGTTTCTTACCTGATAGCCAAGGGTAAAATCATAAAGACGCGGCGGCAATGGGGATGAAATTGGTCCGGCAAGCCAATGGATACTAAAGGCACCTGTGAGTCCATGCTTGTTGCCTCGGCGAAGATACGGATCCGACTGCCAGTCGAACCAGCCAAAATCTTCACCATTGCCGGGCAGCCATGCAAACATTGACTGTTCACTGCGATAGACAGAATATGGCTCATGCATCAGACGAGAAAACTTCAATCGCTCATCATCAATTTCTGGAGCATTGAAGTTATGAATCGACTCGTCAGCACATCCGGACGATTTATTGTTCACTGTCGGTCCAGGTGAAGGCAACGTGATCGGCTGTTCCAGCAGTTCAACGCCACTAAGCGGGATCGAAAGATGAGGAGGCAGGAACTCGTTCAATTCCTCGGTCACAGGTTCTTTGGTCACCGGTTCCTGAGACGGGTCCAGATAGACAACATTCTCACCAAACAGTCGCTCGGGATCGGTCGTCGTAAAGGTTGCCGTCTGAACTGCAAAATCCGGCTGCAGCGGAAGATCGCTGTCCGCCTCGCGGTTATCTCTGATTTCGCGATCTACTGCCGGTTCATCAACCGTGTGGCTTGGTTCAGAGTCGAAGACTGGCTCAGTAAAGACAGTTCGCTCAACCGAGATCAATTGAGCATTAACGCCATTTGCGAGACAGACCATTGCAAGGACAATCGCGCAACGCACAAGCTCGATCACATCGTAACTGAAAGTGTCTTTCCCGTTACTCAAGACACGCTCCTAAGGATTTGTCCTGAAATAATTTCTGCAATTCGCCGTAGGATGCACTTCCCGTCCGTCCGAAACATGACGGACTGAAGTCCTTCTACATTTTGCAAACCCGCATATTGTTTCGGCACAATTACTACCCGACGCCGCGCAATTGCAGAGATGCGGATTGTCGTTGGCCATCTTGTTTCCGACAAGACGTGCTCGTTGTTTGTAACGCGTTGTTCTTTCATGTCGCCAGGAGACATCAGTCTTCAGGTGCAGACACAAGTAAAAAAGGCTGGGGAGGCGCGCTAAGCGGCTCAGTGTGGGCAGACGAAAACAGGAGGCCCGTCTGCCTCGAAACGAAAAACGCCCGACACAGGAAACCTGTGGCGAGCGTCTGCGTGTTGCATGTGTTGGACCAAACTTGGTCAGCCGAATTCAGGTCGTCGGCGTTCCAATTGTTCCTTCAGTCGAGCCACGATACTTGAGTGCATCTGGCTGACAC
>JBDNFT010000717.1:0-2167 GCA_041689695.1 Planctomycetaceae bacterium
CTACGGAACATGGCAGTTTCCCGGCGTGATCAGTTCCACATATCGTACAGTGATCATTGCAGGTGCAGTCGCCTCGCCAATCATTGCGACCGCATTTTTATGGTGCGCACGTTGGATCGAGCGACCGATTCCCCAAACTCTGGTCAGTCGGTTTTATCTGTCAGGCACTTTATATGTGTTAGTCACATCTGCCTGTGCCGCGCTGTGGTACTTCGAAAAGATCGAACGATGGCAGGCGGAGTCATTCTTCATGACGGCCGGTGCCGCATTGCTGATGGAATGGTCAGCGCGGGGCTTTCGCGGGGCAGATCGGCCGTCGATCGGATTCTGGTTCTGGGTACCGGGCATCACACTGCTGCTGCTGTTATCAAATTCCCTGGCCGTGATTGTCCGATCGGAAAACGCGGCGGATGAAGATAGACAAACCGTTTATACGTCCCGCAACTTTTACGGTGTGTTGCGAGTTCAGGAAGAAGGCTTCTACGACGAAGATGAGCAGGCATTCGTAACACTGAAATATGCATTGACGCATGGACAAATCAAACATGGGTTTCAATTCGTCGATGAATACTGGAAAACGGAACCGACAACATATTACGGTCGTGAAAGCGGGATCGGGATCGCCATTCAGATGAGTCGAGAGCGACAGTCTGAAAATGACAAGCACCCGTTGCGAGTGGGCGTGGTCGGGCTTGGCACCGGCACGATCGCGGCCTATGGCGAGAAAGGCGACACGTTTCGATTCTATGATATCAATCCGGATGTGGTCGCTCTGTCCGATAAATACTTCACGTATCTGCGTGATTCCGCTGCCAAAACGGAGATCGTCATCGGTGATGCTCGCATCATGATGGAGCGAGAAATCGCAGCCGAACAAAGTCAGCAATTTGACATCCTTGCGATCGACGCATTCAGTAGCGATGCGATTCCCGTTCATTTGCTGACCAGTGAATGCGGTGAGATTTATCGTCAGCATTTGAGGCCGGGCGGAATTCTGGCGGTGCATATTTCCAATCGGTTTCTGGATCTGAATCCGGTGTCTCGCGGACTTGCCGAGCATCTTGGCTGGAAAGCCTATCGGATAGAAAATTCCGGCGATGACTCCGCAGGCGTTTTCAGTTCAACATGGATTCTGCTGACTTCCGATGAGGAGCTTGGAAAAGTCGCCGCGTTTCAGGACGCTCTGACGCCGTGGAAAGATTCCGAAAGTGTGTTGCACTGGACCGACGACTACTCTGGCCTGTGGCAGGTTCTTTCGCTTTAATTCATCCTCCAACAACATAACCTCATCACATCATGCTGCACCTTCAATCTACTTCTTCCGAACGCTGGCTTCGTCAAGTTGATCAGTACTTGAACGATATTCTTGTCGATCATGCGCATTGCGAGCAGAAGGCTGCATCAACCGCCATGGATTTGATGTTCGACTATGTTGAAAACGAAGACCTGTGCTGCGAAATGTCAGAGATCGTCCGCGAGGAACTGGAACATTTTCAGTTAGTGCGCAATCTGCTGAAACAACGCAATGTCAAATTCGTCCGACTAAAACCGGGCACCTATGGACGAAAACTCAAGGAACTGGTTCGCCGCCAGGAACCTCAGCGAGCGGTGGATCGACTGCTGGTCGGTGCGATGATTGAAGCCCGCAGTTGTGAGCGATTCGTTCTGCTGCGAGATCACCTGCAGGACACACAATTAAAGGAATTTTACGGCAGTCTCTACGAATCCGAAGCACGCCATCATGCAACGTACGTTCGGCTTGCGAAGCAATTCGCTGATGAAGCCGAAGTCAACGCTCGCCTGCAGGAACTTGCCGCTTCTGAAGCAGAAATCATCGCCAAAGGCTGCGAACTTCCGCGCGTACACAGTTAAATCCTTCCCAACCTCGAGCCAGAGTCGATGGTAAGGATTTCACGCTTGTCCCATGCCACCCTTCGCCGCGAATAACCGGGGTGGAGCCCAATGCTCAATGGCACTCGCATTTGAAAAAGTAGACGTCACTCTCCGAGTGACGAAGGCCGCAAAACGCGGCCCTTGGCATTCATCACTCGGAGAGTGATGGCTACTATAATCGCAAATCGAGTACCATTCGCTTAACGCTCCGGAATCCAGACAATTAAAGCTCCTGCCTCGAAAGTCCCCCAATCATGGCTCAAGCCCGTCTTCA
>JBDNFT010000718.1:0-4479 GCA_041689695.1 Planctomycetaceae bacterium
GAGTCCGGCGTGATTACGGCGGACTCACCGTTTGAGTGTCACGGTTACCTCACCAATCCTGACGAACACCGCTGCATGATTTATCGTTTGTTTGGAGCAACTCACGGACGTGTCAATCTTCGAACAGCGATGGCTCAATCGTGCAACGTGTATTTCTTTGACGCCGCACGACGGATGGGTATCGAACCGCTGGTGCATTGGACCAATCAACTGGAATTCGGTCGAGCGACTGGAATTGATTTGCCGTACGAACGAATGGGCTCCGTTCCGAGTTCTGGTACCAGCACAACAAGTGCGACGGCAGAATCAGCTCAACGCCGTTTTGAACGCGAAGCACTGGGCCTGTCAATCGGGCAGTCACGACTCACTGTCACTCCACTTCAAATGGCAAGGCTGTTGGCGTTTGTCGCAAACGATGGTTGGATGGTGACGCCGCATGTCTTCAGTGATGACGGGACGGCCCGCCGAACATCCGACATCGACCATTCGCCATACCGCGTCACTCGACATCGCATTCCGGGGATCACCACTGAAACACTCAGCGCCGTTCGCGCGGGTTTGGAAGCGGTCGTTGAAGAACCAATCGGAACTGGCTTCAAAACAGTGCGACTGGGAGGCATAACGATTGCGGGAAAAACCGGAACAGCCGAAACAGCACCTGGAAAGCCAGACCATGCGTGGTTCACCGGCTACTTCCCGGCCGACAAACCGCAATACGTTGTTGTTGTTGCGCTGGAACACGGCGGTTCCGGCAGCAAGGCCGCCGGCCCCATCGCCCGTGAAGTCGTGCGATCTATGCTGGAACGTCAGATGATGCGTGCCGTAGTGCCGAGAGGTAAATAAATCCGGAGGCAAGCGCGGCGAAATTCTCGTCGCCGCTCTACTGCACGCGTGATACATTGCGGTTACAATCCATTTTTTGATCCGTCGGACGGCCCTGTACGTTGAGTGACCTATGAGCGAAGTAGATCCACCGCCTGTCGAACCTTCTCAAACGGCTGCGGCAAACGTTCCATCTGACGAAGGCAAGATTGTTGACAATGCAACTCTTCCGGCAATACATCTTTCCCGGATATTTGGCTTACGCACTGATATTCCTCGCTGGCAAAGCCTGTTTGCGGCATCAATTTGCCTGTGCTTATTTTTTCTGACATGGTGGAATGTCACACGTGGCGACCATGAAGAACGCATTTTGGGTTATTCCCAGTTACCGTCGCCGAAAGAAGCACTCGAATACTTCCCAAAACTCTGGGACAGCAAGGCACCTCAAAGTCATCTGTTTAACAATACCGTCAAATCGCTGTCCCGAGTTGTGATTGGATTTTGCCTGGCGTTGCTGGTTGGTATACCGCTGGGAGTCGCCGCAGGATGTTTTTCGATTGTCCGTGCGTTTCTTTCGCCACTGATTCTGTTTGGACGCAACATCCCGGTTGCCGCATTGACAGCACTTGTGTTCGCGCTGTTCAAAAGTGGTGAGACCGAAAAGTTCATGTTCATTTTCATTGCCTGCGTGGCCTTCATCATTTCCGACGCCGCAGACGCGGTTCGCGATGTGGCGGAACGCTACATAGAAACAGCTTTAACACTCGGCGCATCGCGGCTGCAGATCGTTTTGAAAGTTCTGGTGCCGCTCGCGTTGCCAACGATCTTCAATTCCGCGCGAGTTCTATTCGGCCTTGCGTTCGGCTACATCATGCTGGTGGAAGTCGTCAACGATTCCGACGGAGCTGGTGGACTTGGAAATCTGTTGAACGTTGGACGCAAACGAGGCATTACGGAAATTATGGCGATCATCATCCTGACGATCCCCATGGTGGCCTGGATGATTGATCAATGCCTCTCGCTGTTGCAGTGTCTGCTCTTCCGCTGGAAGTATGGCCGCGAAGCAGAACGGAATGCACTGTGGCAGTTGACTCGTGGCACCTTACGACTTTTCTGGCGGTGAAATCATGAAGAAAAATATCGTCGAACTCGTTAATGTCTCGAAGACTTACAACGTTGGCAGCAGCGATGCCTTCACTGCCATTCAGGACGTCACATTTGAGATCGAAGATCTGCCCGGAAAAGGCGAATTCATCACGGTGCTGGGCCCCAGCGGCTGCGGCAAAAGCACAATTTTGCGTATGATTGCCGGGTTAGAGCCGCAGCATCCGCCAACAACCGGTGCCGTACTTGTCAGCGGTAAGCCCGTACTGGGGCCGGGGCCGGATCGCGGCATGGTTTTTCAGGACTACAAAAGCTTCGACAACCGCACGGTTCTCGACAATGTCGCGTTCGGTCTGGAATGTCGTGGCGTCGATCGAGCCACACGATACGAAAAAGCGAGGGAATGGATTCAACGCGTCGGTTTGAACGTACAGTCGGACGCGAATAAGTATCCACACGAACTTTCCGGCGGCATGCGTCAACGCGTGGCGATCGCTCGCACTCTGATTCTGCATCCCAGAATCATCCTGATGGACGAACCCTTCGGCGCGCTGGATCCACATACGCGGCAACAGATGCAGGACCTGCTGATGCAACTGTGGCGTGATGTTGAGGCCACTGTGTTTTTCGTCACGCATTCGATCGAAGAAGCGGTCTACCTGGGCGATCGAGTCTTTATCTTCAGCCGCGGACCTGGTCGCCTGGCTCATCAGATTCCGATTCCTCCCAGTACCGTTCCCACTCGCGAAGTCCACCGCGACCCGGAATTCCAGCGTCGGGTTCTGGAGATTAGTGAGATTGTGGAGCAGTTGGAATCTCGGAGCGGCTGAATCTCCAAGACACGTAATCTGAACTGTTCCACGGGCAACAATCTGTTCAGGCCAAAGATTCAAATTCTTTGTGTAATGAGAATGGTAAATCGACAAAAATCGGTCCGACAGCGAGGCGCGTAAAAAAGGGCGGCCGCCTTAGAAAGCAGCCACCCCGGCATGCACGCCTTAAATTTTCGTGCGTCTAAACGCAGCTTGCTATGTTACTCGGCCGGTGGACGATTTTCGCCACCACCGTTACGCTGACGTCCGCCGCCATCTGGTCGGCCACCACCACCGCCGCCCGATCGACCACCGCCGAACATGGCTCGCATGTCGAGTTCAAACTTAGCTCCGCTCATTTCTTCAATTGTCTTTGTCTGTTCGGCTGTCAGCACTGACATTGCAGCATCAGTTATTTTCTTTCGAGCGGCCTGCATCTTTTCCTGCATCTTAGCAAAGCCTTCGTCGCCGGGACCACGACCACTGCCGCCTCCACCTTGACCACCTGCGGCACCAGCAGCACGCATCTCTTCGAACATTTTCAGGCGATCAGCTTCTGCAACTTTTTCGACTTCGTCAAGTTTCGTAATCTGCTCTTCTGTCAGGGATAGTTTTGACTTTAGGTCGTCGCCTTTCAGCGTTGCAATCATTGCAACGTTCAGTTTCATCTGGAATGAAATCTGATCCAGGCGTTTTGACTGCTCAGTCTCGAGCAAAGCTCCGAGGACTTCGTCTGTTTTCTTGCTGAGTTCTTCACCTTCTTTTCGCATCTTATCGAACAAAGCGTTTCGCTCTTCTTCAGACATTTTGCCAATCGCATCTCGATCAGGTCGCGGTGACCTTTCCTCTTGGTATGCTTCCAAAGCCGCATCAATGGTGGCAGCCTGAGCTTCTTCGATGTTTAGCTCTTTGCGAACCTGCTCGTTGCGGAGCATCATGGCTCGGTCCATGGTAAATCCACGCCCACCACGCCCACCGCCGCCGCCAGGTGGCTGAGCGGATGCAAATGCGGGAACCAGCAATGTCACTAAGCTGTACGCAACAGCCTGGTGAAGAAATCGAATGGACATCATGGACGTGCTCCTGAACAGAAAGGCAAATATCCCACAAGACAGGAAATGCGAATTCGCAATACCTATCAAACCCCTTCAGGCTGTTCAGGATCTGCAAAACTCACCAACGTTTGATGATTTTGCAGAAAAAGAAATTGGAATCGATTGAGTCACCCCGTTTTTTTTACGAATAAGCCAACGCGATGAGGCGATTGCCACTGTAACTCAATGAAAAACGGGGATGTAGCGTCGATCAGCCACATCCCCGTTTGCGTTGTACTTGCAGACTACCGCCACTCCGGACATTCAATCCAGCGTTGCGCTTTTCCTAAAACCCCCATCGTCCGAAGCCAGGACCGAAGCCAAATGGCCCGCCGAACAACATGCCCGATGATGAAAATGGCGTCAAAATTCGCGACGGAAGATCGGGTGCAGGAATCCGTTTGACAGGCTGTTTGTGTTCAAAGTTGTGCTGAACGATCGTCTGGTGCCGAGCGTTCCCGGTCAAAAGTTCCATTGTGGAGTCGTGGCGATAGTTTGGATTCGCATCGTATTCCACACGATTGAACGGGATGGAATTATAGATGCGAGAATACGCAGAAGGATCAATCACAATCGATGCAGGTTCACCGGCCACAGCAGACCAAGCTTCCACAGGAATCGACGGTGTGAACGAGAGTTTCACCGCC
>JBDNFT010000719.1:0-3150 GCA_041689695.1 Planctomycetaceae bacterium
ATATTCCCATGAGACCACATCTGCTTTTTTGTGAATCTCAATCAGCAGACACACCTCCGGATCAGTTGCGATCACATAGGTAAACAACGCACCATCAATGATCTCGCCATCAGGTTTCCCATATCGATATGTCGGGCGAGAGAGCATTCGAAGCACATGCGGACTTGGCTCGGAATAGGGTTCACGAAAATGGTCAATGATCTCGAAGCGAGCCGCCATCTGCTTAATCTGACTTAAGCGGAGTGCGGGATTATCCACCGGTACAGGGCCATCCGGCAGGACTTCGAATTTACTACATCGCGAACCAGGACTCCAGACCTTGTGATCGCCTCGTCGAAGTTCCAGGTCTCCGGGATAGACATCGGCAAATTCCTGCATCGCCAGGCCATTCAGTTTCGCACCGTGAACGTAAAGATGAGCAATCACGGCGGGGCGTTCGCCGGGACCGACCGAGTAGACTGACATGAGACCGTCAGCCACATCTCCCAAGGGGTTTGACCATCGCAGCATCACGGAAGCATCCAAAGTTGCCTGTTTTTCTGAGTCAGAATCCATGACTACTGTGTACTTCTTCATCGCGTTCAGAATCAGCTCCTTTCTCGCTTTGGAGTGTTCATCTTTGGGCGACGAATCATCTGAGTCAGCACTCGGTTTTGCGTTCGCGTCCTGTGCAGAAAGCCGGTCGATGCCCAAGCCAGCGACGGCAATCAACAAGAGTGTCAGCAGTGCTGCTGTTCGAAGATTTGCCATAGTAAACCTTTCGTTCTGAGGATCAATGCGGTGAAGAAGTGCATTGAAATTTGACGCATTACACTTTACTTCCCTGGCTGCGTGTCCTGAAGGGTATAGACAATATGTCTTTGCATCAAACAACTCAATCGTATTTCCCCGCGATAAATTTCGTGAATCCGATCGTGGGGGGGTGCAGAGCAGCGAAACACACCACAACGGTGCTCGTCGCGATGTCGATCCCGGGGTCGAAACATCACAAGCCAGAACTGGTGCGTTACGCATTGCTTCACGCACCCTACAAGCTACGGTTCGAAGTCAGGTTTCGGCCGTTGTTCCAGGAAGTTCCAATAGTGTGGTTTGCCGTTTTCAGCGATTATTCCGTCGGGCGACTTCCAGGTTTCCTGGTCATCGATGGAGACCGCCAGTTCATAGTCGGTGAACGAGGCGAAGGCGTGTTGCCATTCATTCTTGCCGGATGCTGCATCACGGCGCGCTTCGAGTACTACGAGCAGTTCTGTGTCGGTGCCCTGACACAGTGAGAATACGGCTCCATAGTCGATGGCTTCTTCGGGAACCGCGTATTCGTAGATCGCAGTTGGGACAAGTCGCAGCTCCCAGCGTGCTTTGGTCGTGTCCGTCGCGTTTGCGGAGACTCGGCGAGACATCGCTTTTGCCTCGAGTTTACGTTTCAGATCCGTCGTTACCGGTGCATCGGATTTCGGTAATGGTTTCCAGTCCAATCCCGGTTGTTCAGTCGTCCATGTCTTCTTGCCGGGAAGCACCATTCGGATTCCTTTTCTGTACAGCGAATGGAATTCATGATTCACCTGGCGATTGCGTCCCTGACTCCACGCAAAGATCACGCCGATGATCGCCGGACGTCCATTCTTTTCCTTCCACAAATACACAGCGCCGATGTCATCTCCGCGAACAGTTTGGGTGTGCCGGAAGATGGCCTTGTCCTGCCGAATGAGCGGCGCATCCGGAGCGTCAAGCGGCGTGAAGACGTAATCCTTTGAGATCTCATCCGCGACACCCAGCCAGTGCTCCGTGACGGATTTGTTTTACCGCCGCCTCGTCAGGCTTTGCTGCATCCGGCGTTGCTTTATCCTGCGCGGATGCTGCAATGACAGTCGTGGAAAGGATCAGAAACAGAAGTTTTTGCATGGTGAATTCCTGAGTGATGTTTAGCTTGACTGGACTGGGATTATTGAGCCGTTGTAGGTTCTGCTTGCCGAGCAGGACTTCGCGGCTTGCCGCGACCAGCGACCAGACGAGGTTGAACGAAAGGCAACGTGACGACGTGGAGTCCGCGTTCAACCCAACGCGCTTCGCCTTGCGGCGAAAGTCCCGCTCGGCAAGCGGGACCTACTGGAGTGCTTTGACTTCATCAATCGAAACGGGCGCTGTTGGCCGTGACAGGTACGAATCGGTGATCACCGCCGTCCGGTATGGCGTTACGTGATTTCCGACGCGCCAGACCTCCGATTCATCCAGCGTCATCCAAAGTTCTCGATGAGTGAACCGCACTGGAGCATAATACCACTTCAGATTGTCGCCAGTCTTGTGACACTCCAACAGCAACAACACCTCCGGATCAGTTCCGGCGGTCGTGACATACGCAAACACGGCGCCATCAACGACGGTGCTGGATTCGCCGGAATAGCGATAGACCGGCTGAGTCAGCAGTCGAAGTTCTTCATTGGCATTATTAATGCGCATGTGCGATTTAATACGATCGGTCAGCCGACGCATTTGGCTTAGGCGTCTGCGAGCATCGCCCGCAGGCGGACCGGCCTCAGGAATTTCCAGCAAAGTGATTCCTGGTGATTCAGAGTGCCACTTCAGCGATTCATCAAGATCCGTTTCCGCAAGAGGCGTTGTTGATATTGATTGCAACTCCTCGAAGACGCCGCGTGTCTCGTCATTGATGGGCCACGATCCGATGCAGCCGATGACTTGCGGCCGTCCCTCAGCAGCCCAGACAAACACGTCGCCGGACCACAATCCATCGCCAGTGCTTGTCCATGTCAGGACAGGTTTCTGCTCCAGAGTGAACGGTTTCGCTGCATCATTGTCGTGAGCGAATTTGAGTGCCGAGGCTCGCTTCAGGTAATAAGCTCTCAGCTTTTCAAGGAAGACTTCAGTGTTGGTGTCGGTCTTCAGAGACTTTGCGTCCTGAGCGACCAGCGATGCTGAATGCCCCAGCGTCGCCAGCATAAGAATCAGCGTTAGTATTTTCTTCATCAAGCAGCTCCGTAGAGGTGACAAATACGCACATCGCTGTCTGTTCTTGTAGTGGGATTCGCAAGAATCCCGTGCGATTGCGGGATTTCTGGCGAAATCCACTATGACTGTTATTCGTCGAGCGATCCGTAACAAAGTAGACGTCACTCTCCGAGTGACGCTGGCCGCAAT
>JBDNFT010000720.1:0-3819 GCA_041689695.1 Planctomycetaceae bacterium
GTCAGGCTAGAAAGCCTGACGTACTTTTCAGGACCCTTCCTTATCGTCGTTTTTTAAGAAACTTCGCGGGAGAGACTCTGTTTCCGGGGCAAAAAGTTGGAGGGCAAGGAAAGTTCCCTCGGAGACGCGGTTTCACTAAACTTCCCAAACTCAGAAGAGTTAAAATCTTAAAATGGGTGACAGTTCAGTTCACCGAAGTCCCCTCAAACACCAAATCATACCCGAAAGAAAAGGCACCATTGTCATGGCAAAATCGAACAAGAAAGTACCAGCAACCAAAGCAGCCAGCGAAGATCAGGTGATGCTTGACAATGCGTTGGCACAGATCGAGAAGACGTTCGGCAAGGGCTCGATCATGAAGCTCGACTCCAACGAAAATTCTGGAGGCTTCCCTGGGATTTCGAGTGGTGCTTTGTCGCTCGATCTGGCAATGGGCGGAAACGGATTTCCTCGCGGTCGTATTATTGAATTGTTTGGTCCGGAATCCAGCGGTAAAACGACCCTCGCGCTGCATGCCATCGCTTCAGCTCAGAAGGCTGGTGGAATTGCGGCGTTTGTGGACGCCGAACACGCACTCGATCCGCAATGGGCGCGCAAACTGGGTGTGAATCTAGATGAATTACTCGTGAGCCAGCCATCTTACGGCGAAGAAGGTTTGCAGATTACTGAGATGCTGATCAAATCGAACTCAGTAGATATCATCGTCATCGACTCCGTCGCCGCGTTGGTGCCAAAGGCGGAACTCGATGGCGAAATCGGCGATACGCACGTCGGTCTTCAGGCGAGAATGATGAGTCAAGCGATGCGAAAGTTGACCGGCGTCATTTCCAAAGCAAAAGCAACCGTGATCTTCATCAATCAGATTCGTGAAAAAATCGGCGTGATGTTCGGCAGTCCGGAAACAACTCCAGGCGGACGTGCCTTGAAGTTTTACAGTTCCTGCCGCGTCGATGTGCGACGCATTAGTTCGCTGAAGGAAGGTGAAACGCAAATCGGAATTCGGATGCGAGCGAAGATCGTAAAGAACAAGGTGGCACCGCCGTTCCGGATCGCGGAATTCGACATGTACAACACCTGCGGCATCAGCTACGAAGCGGACCTTGTGGATCTTGGCGTGGAAAACAAGATTATCGATCGCAGCGGAAGCTGGTTCAGCTACGGCAGCACAAAGCTAGGCCAGGGTCGTGACCGTGTGCGAGTTTACCTGGAAGAAAATCCCGCGATTGCCGCGGAGATCCGAGCAAAGATTCTGGATCTGAAAAACATCACTTCCGGGGCTATGGAAGCGGAACCAGAAGCTGTTGTTGCGACGGAAGAATAGTTCAGCAGTCGCAGGTTCGACTCCCCCAATGCCTCGCGGGGCGTTTACGGAATCGCCACCCTGCTTGCAGGGTGGTTCTGAAAAGTACGTCAGGCTTTCCAGCCTGACTTGAAGCAGAATAAGTCAGCGTGGAAAAGCTGACGTACTTTATTTCGGAACTGTCGCTTAAGACAGAGAGTCAACATTCATGCAAGTTCTGAACGCACTGAAAACTGGCGCTGCGTTGCTGGCGTTCACAGCAGTCTCGTTTGGCGCTGCTTGTGCTTTTCAGGCAGAAGTGTTGCCAGGCACTCTGCCAACTCAAAATTCTGCGATCGCTGCGACCAGGCTGCATCAGATCTTTGATGACGAATGGCAGCGGACGCTCACAGAGAATCCGACTCAGGCTTCGCAACTGGGAGATCGGCGATACAACAAACTCTGGCCTGACACATCCCTGAATGCCATTCGCGCGTCTCAGGCAAAGACACGCGATGTCCTGGCCGCCGCAAGGGCCATTGACAAGTCCCGGTTTTCTGATGATGACAAACTCAATTTTCGACTCTTCGAATACCAGTACGAAGCCGACGTCAACGAACAGCGATTTCAACTGCATCTCTTGCCAGTAAACCAGCGCGGCGGACTACAGGATGAAGACTCAATAACGGATGTGTTGCAGTTCAACACAATTCAAGACTACGAAGACTGGATTGCTCGTCTCAAGGCATTTCCTCTGTACACCGCCCGCACGATGGCGTTAATGCGACAGGGCATTACTGAGAAGATTGTGCATCCGAAAATCGTGATGCAGCGAGTCCCCGGCCAGATCAGAAAGCAACTGGTCGATCAACCACAGGACAGTCCTTACTATAAGCCGTTTCGGGCGTTTGCAGTTGAACTGACAGATTTAGAAAAAGCTCGACTCCGGCAAGAAGCAAAGTCAGCGATTGAATCCTGTATCCTGCCTTCCTATCGCGTGTTTCTGGAATTCGTGGAGAAGGAATATCTTCCCGCGTGTTTCGACGACGTCGGTTGCTGGCAGCGCCCGGATGGTCAAAATGTGTACTCAGAATTAGCCCGTCGATTCACGACGACAAATCTGACACCGCAACAGATTCATGACATCGGGCTCGCGGAAGTCAAACGCATTCGAGGCGAGATGGAAGTGATCCGGAAGGAAGTCGGATTCGAAGGATCGTTTGCGGAGTTCCTTGTTCATCTGCGCACAGACAGACAGTTTTACTACGACACATCCGAGGAACTGCTGCAGGCATACAAGGACTGCTGCGATCGCATCGAACCCAATCTTCCGAAGCTCTTTTTGAAGCTGCCAAAGACATCGTACGACGTGCGCTCAATTCCCGATCAAATGGCACCTGACACGACGACAGCGTATTATCGAGTTCCAGCAGCCGACGGATCGCGCCTTGGCAGTTATTTTGTGAATCTGTATCGTCCCGAAACACGACCGAAGTTTGAAATCGATGCGTTGTCACTTCATGAATCGGTGCCCGGTCATCATTTGCAGATAGCATTGTCCATGGAGCTGACGGATATTCCTGAATTTCGTCGCTATGGAGGTTACACGGCGTTCGTGGAAGGCTGGGCCTTGTACACCGAAAAACTTGGCACCGAACTTGGACTCTATCGCGATCCGTATTCCAGGTTTGGGCAACTCACATTTGAGATGTGGCGAGCCGTGCGACTGGTTGTTGACACTGGGATGCACAGTCTGAAATGGAGCCGTCAGGAAGCCATCGATTTCTTCGCCGACAATTCATCCAAGGCGATGCTGGATATCGAGAACGAAATTGACCGCTATATCTCCTGGCCCGGACAGGCGCTGGCGTACAAAATCGGCGAACTCAAGATCAAAGGGTTACGCAGTCGCAGCGAACAGCAACTCGGCTCGAATTTCGATGTGCGCGAATTTCACGACGTGGTTCTGCGAAATGGTGCCGTCCCACTGGATGTTTTGGATGAGCTGGTATCCGAATGGATCGCGACAAACCGGCGACCTCAATGAGAACCGGGGCTGGCATGTTTGCACATGCCAGCCCCGGAACATCGGGTCGTCACATAGCAGAGGAGTTACTATGGTACGATCGCATCAGATTTTCGAATCAACTCATCACGTCCTGTGTTGACCTGCTGCGTATTTCAGATCAACGGTTTGCTTCGCGGTGCTTATCGCATAGAGAATACCGTTGGATCGTCAATGATGATTGGTGTTGACCAGGTTGCGCCGTCGTTCTGATTGCAACTGTTGAAGAAATGTGTTGCAAAGTATTCAGCTTTGTAGCCATATGGGAAGCTGGAATATAAGTGATCTGCGGCCGTCAGGTCGCTGACACCCTGCTTGCCATAAAAGTGAACTCTGCCATCGCCGGACACGGACATCCCAGGTGTCCACCAGCCTGGACTCAACTTCATACTTTTAACTTCGTGGCCAAGGTTGTCACCGCGAATCAACAACATCGCTTCATCTTCTTTAAATTTGCCGTCATGGCTGCTGTGAA